>NZ_JBEYVJ010000512.1:0-4208 GCF_040643935.1 Kitasatospora sp. NPDC047058
GCGCAGGCGGGGATCAACGCAGACTTCGCCACCGTCCCGATCACCGTGGGGTTATGGATCCGGGCCCGGCTCCGCTGGTGGGGAAGACGGGGCCGACGGGGACGGCTGGCGCGCGTAGGACGACGCGGTGCCGGTCATCGCCACCACATTGGACCTGCTGGCCGGGCACTGGCCGGGCACGGTCCGCTGGGCCCGGTGTGGTGGCGCTACGGCCGGGAAGGTCGGCGCTGCCTGCTCGATGCGTTTGAGGGCCCGGACACCCGCGAGGCGTACGACGAGCGCCAGGAAGCCCGGGAGAAGAAGGCCCGCCGGGAGCCCTGTGACCTGCGCGGATAGGTGTTTGCCTCTGTGCGGGGCTGGGGTGTGGCGGCGGCTCAGCGTAGGCAGCCGGTGATGTGGATGTTGATTTGTGTCTGGCCGGTGAGGCCGTTGGCGGGGTCGCGGGTGGCGAGGACGAGCGGGTAGGTGCCGTCGGGGAGCAGCGGGATGGTGAGGGTGGCGGTGGTGCCGTGGCCGAGGGTGAGGGGTCCGTTGGGTCCGGTCAGTTGCCAGGTGGTGGCTTGCGGGTCGGTGATCGGTTGGTTGCCGGGGCGGGTGCGGGCGGTGGCGCTGAAGTGTTCCTCGCAGCCGCGCCGCAGGGTGCTGCCAGGGGCGGGCTGCTCGATGGTGACGGCCGGTGGCTGCGGTTGGGGGTTCGTGGTGGGCGGGCTGCTCGGGGTGTTCGGCGGGGCTGCGGTCGGGCTGTGGGTGCCGGGCCGGCCGGACGGGGTGGTCGGCGGGGCTGCGGTCGGGTTGCGGGTGCCGGGCCGGCCGGACGGGGTGTTCGGCGCGGCGTAGGGGCTGGGCGGGGGCGACTGCGGCGACCCGGACTGCGAGGGCGAGGGCGACGGCGAGGTGGACGATGAGGTGGAGGGCGGGGGCGTCGGTGCGACGGTGGGTGAGGCGATCCCCTTCGGGATGTCCAGGGCAGGCGGTGGTTGCGGCAGCCCGGTGGCGACATGGACCGCGCCCGGCTCGGTGGGTTCGGCGTCGATGGTGGCGCAGACGGCGGCGGCGACCATGTGCTGGCTGTCCGGTGCGGTGGTGCCGCGCAGGAGCTGGTCGTCGGGGCCGTGCGGGTGGCTGTCGAAGTAGACGTTGCCGGTGGAGGTTTCGCGGTCGCTGTGCTCGATCCACACCGAGTCCTCGTACTGGGCGCCGGCCTGCTGCCGGTTGCGGCCGGTGATCCGCCAGTCCTTGACGGCGTGCCCGCTGGCGCCGGGGGTGGGCCCGGAGGCCGGGGCGTACAGCCAGCCGTCGCTGTGGAAGCGCTGGGCGCCCCCGGCTGCCTTCTCGCGGAAGCTGTACCCGCCGCCCACGACGAAACGGCCCTTGGGACAGGCGACGGCGGCCCCGGCGGTTCCGTCGGCGGGAACGTCCACCGCGCTGGTCACGATGGTGGCGGAGGGCAGTTTGGCGCAGATCGGCCGGACACCGACGGCGTAGTTGGCCTCGGGCGGCTGCGGATCGACGATCCGGGTCATGCGCTCCGCGCCGTCACTGTCGCCAAGCGGGAACGGGCGGGTGCTGAGCGCGGTCCCGGGGTTGGTCTTGGCGGCCCAGTAACTGGGGTCACTGGAGCCGGTGTCGGCGGAGGCCGAGTCCAGTTCGGCCAGTGGTACGGGTGCCACCGCCCGTCCGGTGACCAGGCGGGCGGCCCGGAACTCCACGCCGAGCTGGATGAGTCCGACGCCGTCGCAGTAGGGCTGTGCCATCGACTTCGCGGTCAGCCCGGCGAACGGGCCCTGCTCGGTCAGGTCGCGGTCGCCGCCCCCGATCTTGTCGCCGATGCGGTCCTGGAAGGCGTGCGCCTGCATGGTGTACTCGCCGCGCGGAGCGAACTCCACCGACGCGTTGACGCACAGCACGTAGGCGGTGAGGGTGACGGAGGTGCCCCCGGGGTTGTGCGCGGACACCAGCCAGCCGGAACCGCCGACGAACTCGCTGGTGGTGGCGAACCCGTCGCCGTCGACGGCGTACCCGCCGCTGAGCGCGGTCTCGTGCTTGGCGCAACCGGCCACCGCGGCCTGTTCGCCGCCGCCCGCCACCACCACCTGCGCACTGCGCTGCACCACTTGGAGCGCGGGGCCGTGGACGGCCCACCAGACGCCGGCGCCGGCCGCCGTCAGTCCTCCGGTGACGATCAGCGCGGCCGTCCGCCCGCCGATCCCTCCGCCGAGCTTCGCCAGGACCCCCGAGCCCATCCCCGCCCGCCTCCCACCCGCGCCCGTCCGCAAGCCCCCTGCGGTGGGGGAACTGTAGCGCCGGAGCGACGCCGGGCCCAGGGTCCGCGCACGGCGGTTGCAGAAGCCGGAGGTGCGACCCGGGGCCGTGACCCCGGGCCGCCGCGCGTGCCGTCCCCGGCCTGCGCTGCCCGGCGGTTGCGGGCGGCGCCGGGCCCGGTGATCTGGCGTAGCAGTGGCAGGGCGGGGCCGGTGACGGCGGGCGCCGCGCCGGCTTCGGCGGCCGGAGCAGGTGGTGGCTCGGGCCCGGTGCGACCGGTTCGTCGTGCATCTGCGACTCGAGGCACTGGTGCGCGGCGGGGGAGCCGGTGCCGGTGGCCACCGCGGCGGCCGTCGGCAGCGGCACGGTGCTCTCCAGTGGGACGACCCGGCGGAGCATGCCGGGCGGCACGCGGTGAGGCGGAGGACGGCGAACGGCCTTCTGCGGTCGCCGGGTCCGGCGACGATGCTGACGGCGTGGCTGCAGCCGGTGATCGGCAGGCTGGCGATCAGTATGACGTCGGCCGGCTGCCGCGGTGGGCCAGATCCTGCTGCTGCGTGTTGCCCCGGGCGCGGACGGTGCGGGCCGCCTTCGTCTCGAATCGGGCTCGCCTTCGGGCGGCATCGCGACGGCCATTGACCGGAGCACCTTGTAGAGGTCGGCGCTGCGGTCCTGCGCGGTTTCGACGGCTGCCCGCTGGTAGGTCCGGGAGGCCGCGGCCAGTACAGGATCCGTCGCGAACGCGCTGTGGAACGGCATCTCCTGGTCGGTGTCTCGGTGTCTCGGTGTCTCGGTGGGCGTGGGGCGCCTGCTCGCGGCGGCGATGATGTCCGCGGTTCCCTGGAGGGTGGGGGCCTGCGGGCCGGTGGGCGGGTGTGTCGCGCCGGCGTGGGTTTCGGGGTCCGGCAGTGTTTCGGCTGTGACGGCCGCGAGGTCGTCCGCGTCGGTGAACGCTTCCCTGCCGCCGCCGCCCGGGGCCATGATCACTGCGTCGATGGCCGGGAGGTGATCGTCGGCGAGGTTCCGCATGACCCGCGCCGACACCGGGCTGCCCGGGTCCCGTGTCGTAAGGTCTGGTGTCGCGCTCGCCCGCCGTCCGCAACGGATCTCACCGAAACCCGGCGGTGCCGGTGGTACGGCCGGAAGATCTGAACCGGTACCGGGGCTCAGGCTGCGACGAGTTCCTGCTCGCGGTCCGGCGTCCTGACCTTGGGCTTCCTGTTCGGCAGCGAGAGCCGGAAGACCTTGCGCCACGCGGAGAACACCTGTTTGGGCAGCGGCCCGGTGACGTACTGCAGCTCGTACTTCTGGAACAGCGCGCGCACCTTCACCGCGACCTCGGCGTACCGGTTGCTCGGCAGGTCCGGGAACAGGTGGTGTTCGATCTGGTGTGACAGGTTGCCGGTCATGAAGTGCATGGCCCTGCTGCCGCTGATGTTCGCGGAGCCCATCATCTGGCGCAGGTACCACTGGCCGCGCGTCTCGCCCTCGACCGACTGGCGCTCGAAGACCTGTACGCCCTCGGGGAAGTGCCCGCACATGATCACCGAGTGGGACCATATGTTGCGGACCAGGTTCGCGGTGAACGTGGCGGCGAGCGTGGTGAGGAACGACGGGCCCGACAGCAGCGGGTGGATCACGTAGTCCTTGAACACCTGCTTGCGGATCTTGCGGCCCACGGCCTTGGCCCGCGCGCGGAACTCCGGGTTCTTGCGGCGGCGCCTGTGCAGGTTCTTGCCGAGCTCCAGGTCGTACGCTGCGATGCCGTACTCGAAGAAGCAGGCGTTGATGAAGTTCCACAGCGGCTGGCCGAGGTGGAACGGGTGCCACTTCTGGTCCTCGTCGACGCGCATGATGCCGTAGCCGAGGTCGTTGTCCTTGCCGATCACGTTGGTGTACGTGTGGTGCAGCTCGTTGTCCGAGCAATGGAAGCACTCGCACAACGA
>NZ_JBEYVJ010000513.1:0-4201 GCF_040643935.1 Kitasatospora sp. NPDC047058
CGGCCCGGGGCGCAGCCGCCGCCGACGGGCGGGGCGGCCCGCCGCGCCGACGTGCAGCCCGGAGGCCGCGCGGCGGACAACGGCTCAGGCGGCGGCCATGGCGGGGAGCGGCCGCCACTCGACCGGGATGTTCCGCATCACCAGCGCGCAGTCCAGCGTCGCGCTCCCGGGCGGGAAGCGGTCCGGGTCGTCGAAGAAGGACGATCTGGCCGAGCGGATCCGGCCGGCCTCCACCCGCCAGGCGTCCGTCCGCAGCTCCATGCCGTCCAGGTGGGCGCCGTCCCCGGTGGCCGAGTAGCCCTTCGCGCCGCCCCGGAAGAACCGGGAGGCCTCGGCGAGGTCGGCGAAGAGGCTGCTGCCGTGGAGTTCACCGGCCAGGTCGACGGTGACGTCCACCCGGGCGCCGCCGTCCCTGGTCGCGAAGGCGACCTGGAGGCGGTCGGCGGTCTCCTGCACGGCGAAGTCGGCACGGCCGTACTCCCCGGGGAAGACCCGGCCGCCGGCCCAGGCGTTGACCGGTGACGAGGTGTCGCGCCGCGGGATGTAGACGCCGGTCTCGACGCCCTCCGGCCCGTCCCACTGGACGGCGATCCGGTGCGCCGCGTTCTCGCTCCGCAGCCCGAGCGCCCGCGGCGCCCAGGCGGGCCGGACGCCGCCCAGCCGCATCAGGCAGACGCCCGCGACCGCGTGGCCGCGTACCAGCTGCGGGCGCAGCGGCCCGGGCAGCAGCCGGGCGATCGCGTCCGGGTCCACCCGGTAGTTCACCAGCAGGCGCCGTTCGACGACGCTGGCCAGCTGCGGCTGGATCATGACCCCTCCTGCTGCGCCCCCGGGCGCCATTTGGTGTGGCGGAGCACGATCTGTTCGGGGCAGACCGCGCTGAGGAACCGGCCGACGCTGGTCGCGAGGCGTTCCTCGACGAGCGAGTAGAGGATGCGATTGCCGTCCCGGCGTTCGGTCACCAGCCCGGCGCCCTTGAGCACACCGAGGTGGCGCGAGATGGAGGGCGCACTGATGGAGAACCGCGCCCCGATCTCGCCGGCCGCGAGCTCACCGGCCCTGAGGTCCTCGAGGATCTGCCGTCTGGTCGGATCGGCGAGGGCGCGGAACACGCCCGCCTCGTCCTGTGCTTCTGTCACGCGTCATATTTAGCATCTTGGCTAAGTAGCTAACAAGCTATCGGCCGCCTCGGATCGGCCGGAACATGGGAGCGCCGTCACCCCCGGCCGACGGCCCGGCCCCGGCGCCGCGGCCCTCGGGAGCAGTAGCGGGGCGGCCGGCAGCAGAAGGCCCGAGATCGGAGTGAATCCATGACGCCGCCCACCACGCCCCCTCCCCCCGCTGCTGACGACCCTGGCCCGGTGACCGCCGACGTCACCACATCGAGCATGGAGGAGGAGAACCTGCGGGACCTCGCGGCCCTGACCGGCGCCACGCCGGAAGAGCTGCTCCGGCAGCACGCCGCCGGGGACCTGCCCGTCCCCACAGAGCCGGCCCCACCCGAAGCCTGGGCCTTCCTCGACGGCCCCGAGGACCTTGCCGCCACCACCGAGGAGCACCTGCGTCGGTGGGACGGCCGGTGACCGGCCGCACACGGCGTCCCCCTCAGCAGGGAGTCGCCGGCGCCAGGTCCTGGGCGGACAGCCAGGCGGCGATGGCGGTGCCGATGGCCTCGGGCTGGTCCTCGGGGGCATGGTGGCCGGCGGGGCCCACGTGCTCGACGGTGAGGGCGGCGATGTTCTCGCGGCTCCAGGCGATCATCCTGTCGTCGATCAGGAGGGTCGGCGAGGAGTCGAAGGTCAGCAGCAGCTTGGGGACGTCCGGGGTGGTGGCGAGCCAGGCGTCGTAGGCGGTGATGCGGGCGACGACGTCGGCGGGCTCGCCGTCGACCGGCATCATCCGCGGCCAGGCCAGCAGCGGGCGGCGGCTCTCGGGCGTCGGGTAGGGGTCGCGGTAGGGCTGGACGTCGGACTCCGTGAGCGGGTTGAGGACGCCGCCCTTGAACGCGGTCTCGATGAAGATGTTCTGTTCGAGCACCAGCTCCTCGCCGACGCCGGGGGTGCGGAAGGCCTCCAGGCGGGCGCGGGCCGGCGCCGGGAGCTCCTCGGAGGTCATCGGCTTGAGGATGGTCTCCAGCAGGGCGATGCCGCGCACCCGGCCGGGGTGGCGGGCCGCCCAGTCGAGCGCCAGGGCGCCGCCCCAGTCGTGGCCGACCAGGACGACCTCGTCGAGGCCGAGCGCCTCGAACCACGCGTCCAGGTAGCGGGCCTGGTCGGCGAAGTCGTAGTCGATGGCGGGCTTCCCGGAGGCGCCCATGCCGATCAGGTCGGGGGCGAGGGTGCGGGCCCGGCCCGCGAGGTGCGGGGTGACCTTGCGCCACACGTGGGATGAGGTCGGGTTGCCGTGCAGGAAGACCACCGGCAGGCCTTCGCCGGTCTCGGCGTAGGCGAGGTGGGAGTCGATCACGGGGACGGTACGCATCAGTGGTGTGTCCTCTCGCGGTGCGTCGTTCTTCGGGGAGGCCGCGCGGGCGGCGCGGCATCGGCACTTCGGACCGGAAACCGTTCGTCGCACTAACGTTTCCGACATGAACGACCGTACATCGTTAGTGCGACTAACACAACGGGTAGGATCGGAGCCATGCACACCGAGCACGAAACCGGCCCGAGCGGCCCGACTGACGCCCTGGGCACCGCCGACGACGACGGCATGGCCTCCGCAGCGACGCCCGCCCGGGTGCGGAGCCTGCCGAGCAGGCTGCTGGCCATGACCGCGATGCACGCCGACCGCCTGGTCGGCGAGGGCCTGGCCGCCGAGGGCGCGCGCAAGTGGCACTTCGTGGTGCTGGTCGCACTCACCGACGGCGGCCCGGCCAGCCAGTCCACCCTGAGCCGGCGCACCGGCGTCTACCGCAGCGACATGGTCGCCGTCCTCAACGACCTCGCCGCCCGCGGCTTCGTGGAGCGCGCCCCCGACCCGGAGGACCGCCGCCGCAACGTCGTCACCGTGACTGCCGCGGGCCGCGGCTACCTGCACCGCCTCGACGAGATCGTCGACCGCGCGCAGGACGAGCTGCTCGCCCCCCTGAGCCGGACCGAACGGGCCACGCTGACCGGGCTGTTGACCCGTCTGCACGACCACCACGCCACGGGCGCCCCGGCCCCGGACGGCCCGCGCTCCACGTGACCGCCCCGCAGCGGACCGGGCGGCCGAGGACCGCCGGTGGCACCCGCCGGCGGTGCGTGTACCTTTCGGATCGTCACCGTCCGGCAGCACCGGGGCCGGAGCAGCCCGAGCGAGGGAGAGCGCGCATGACCCCCACCCCGAACCAGGTCGACTTCACGGCCGCGCAGGTCGCCGGACGCTCCCTCGACGTGCGCTGGATCCACGGGTCGGAGTCGTCGAAGCACAACACGGACCCCGAGATCCAGGTCCACCACTACGACGAGCACACCGTCATCCTGCGGCAGAACAAGGCGGTGAACTACGAGGCGCCGTTCCTGTTCCTGCTCTTCGGCGACGAGCGCGCCGTCCTGATCGACACCGGCGCCACCGCCGACCCCGCGTCCTTCCCGCTGCGCCGCGTCGTGGACGGGCTGGTCGCGGACTGGCTCGCCCGCCACCCCCGCCCGGGCTACCGGCTGCTCGTCCTGCACAGCCACGGGCACGGGGACCACGTCGCGGGGGACGCCCAGTTCGCCGACCGCCCGGACACGGTACTGGTGGACGCCGGGCTCGACACCGTCCGGGCGTTCCTCGGTCTCGGCGACGACCCGGCCGAGCCGGCCGCGCTGGACCTCGGCGGCCGGGTGCTCAGCTGCCTCGCCAGCCCCGGCCACCACGAGGCGGCGGTCACCTACTACGACCCGTACACCGGCTTCCTGCTCACCGGCGACACCGTCTACCCGGGCCGGCTGTACATCGCGGACTGGGACGCCTTCGTCGCGACGATCGACCGGCTGATCGCCTTCGCCGCCGACCACCCGGTCGGCCACGTGCTCGGCTGCCACATCGAGATGACCACCGAGCCGGGCGTGGACTACCCGATCCGCTACACCTACCAGCCCGACGAACCGCCGCTGCAGATGACGGTCGCCCAGCTGCACGACATCCGCCGGGCGCTCGCCGAGGTGGCCGGCCGGCCCGGGCGGCACGTCTTCGACGACTTCCTGATCGTCTACCGGGCCGGCTGACGCAGACC
>NZ_JBEYVJ010000514.1:0-4184 GCF_040643935.1 Kitasatospora sp. NPDC047058
CAGCCGTCTGACCGCCAGCCCGGACAGAACCGGGCAATACCTCCGCTCGAAACCACTCGCGGCAGCCTAAATCGGTATCGAACGCCCTCTCAGAGGATCACGTCACCGCCATGCTCAGCCGCACCGCCGCCCTCCTCGTCCCCGCCTTCGGGTCCCTGCGGGTCACCACCGACCCGGGGGCCGTCCTCGCGCCCGGGACGATCGTCGCGGCCAACCACACCTCGCTCGCCGACCCGGCGGTCGTCCTCGCCGCCCTGCACCGGCTCGGTGCCCGGCCGGTGGTGCTCGCGGCGGCCGGGCTGTGGCGGGTGCCGGTGCTCGGCCGGCTGCTCCGACGGGACGGCCACATCCCCGTGCACCGCGGCACCGCGCACGCGGCCGACGCCCTCGACCGCGCCGCCGAGGCGTTGGCGGCCGGGCACGTGGTGCTGATCTACGGCGAGGGCGGCCTGCCCCGGCGTCGTGACTCCGGCGAACAGCCGCCCGGCCCGTTCCGCAGCGGCCTCGCCCGCCTCGCCGCCGCCACCGGCGCGCCCGTCGTCCCGCTCGGCCAGGTCGGCGCCCGCCGCCTCACCTCCGGCAGCCCGCTGAAGCAGCTGGCCGGGCTCGCCACCGCCCCCACCCGCCGCCCGACCCTGCACGTCCACCTCGGCACGCCCCTGCACCTGGCCGGTGAGCCGGCCGAGGCGACGGCGCAGGCGCACGGCGCGGTGACGGCGGCCTGGCGGCACGCGGTCCGCGCGGTGGCGTGAGTCGGTTGGCGGACGTTCCCGCGCGCCACCTTCGGCAGGCAGCAGGCAGCAGGCAGCAGGCGGGGGAGGGTGACGTCAGGCGCCGCCGGCGATCTGCCCGAGAGCGGCCCAGCCACCGCCGGTGTCGCCGCCGCGGTAGGCGTAGGCGGTGACGGCGCCGGTGGCGTTCGTCCTGAGGTAGTCGGCGTGGGTGTCGCCGTCGAAGTCGACGAGCTGGACGGCGCTCTGATCGGTGGTGACGCCGGTGGCGATCCGACCGGTGGACTGCCAGCCGCCGTGACGGTCGCCGCCGCGGTTGAGCCAGGCGCTGACGGCGCCGTCTGGGCTGATCATCAGGTAGTCGGTCTTGCCGTCACCATCGAGGTCGGCGAGGCGGACGCCGTTGCGGTCGGGCGTGACGCCGCTCGCGACCTGGCCGATGCCCTTCCAGCCGTTGCCGCCCGCCGGGTCGCCGCCGCGGTTGAGCCAGACCTTGACCGCGCCGCTGTCCTCGATGACGAGGTAGTCGGTGCGGCCGTCGCCGTCGAAGTCGGCGAAGCGGACCTGTTCCTGGCGGTCGGTGACGCCGGTGGCGACGCGGCCGATGGGTTCCCAGCCGCCGGCGGGGTCGCCGCCGTGGTTGAGCCAGACGTTCACGGCGCCGTCGGGGTTGACGACGATGTAGTCGGCCTTGCCGTCGCCGTTGAAGTCGGCGAGGCGGACGCGGCTGCGGTCGGTGGTGACGCCGCTCGCGACCTGGCCGATGGATGCCCAGCCGCCGGCGGGGTCGCCGCCGTGGTTGAGCCAGACCTTGACCGCGCCGTTGTCCTCGATGGTGATGTAGTCGGGCCGGCCGTCGCCGTCGAAGTCCGCGAAGCGCAGGCGGCCGGTGCCGACCTCGTCGACAGCGGCGGACCGGCGGTCGCGCAGGGCCGTGATCCACGGGCCGAGGTCGTCCACCCGCGTCTCGTAGGCGCCGCTGCGGGTGTCGGTGGCGGCCAGGCAGCCGCCCTGCCAGGAGCGGCTGGTGACGGCGACGAGCTCGGCCTTCCCGGCCGTCTCGCGGACGGCCGGGCCACCGGCGTCGCCGAGGCAGACGGTCGCGTCGGCGGGAGCCTTGGCGGTGACGTCGATGCCCGTGGCCTCGACGGTGCCGACGCTGAACGCGGCCGTGTGCGGAGCGGCCGGGACCCATTCGGTCCGGGTGCGGCCGTAGCCGGTGAGCTTGAGCTCCTCGCCCTGGACCGGCGCGGTGCCGGCCAGGGCGACCGGGGTGATGCCGTAGGCGGGCAGGTCCAGGCGCGCCATGACCAGGTCGCGGTCGCCGCGCGGTACCAGCTCGACCACGTCGGTGGTGTGGCCGCCGGTGCCGTTCAGGTCGCCGCGGCCGATCGTGGCGGTGGTCTTCTTCTTCGGAGCGCCCGCAGGGACGGCGAGCGACACCGCGGGGTCGTCGGCGAAGCAGCTCGCGCTGGTCAGCACCCAGCGCGGGTCGACCAGCGTGCCGGTGCAGCCGTGGCCGCCGATGTCGAGCTTGGCCACGTAGGGGCGGTCCGACAGGCCGGAGTTGGCCGAGACCGGGCCGGTGGCGGTGATCTCCAGCAGGGTGTGGGCGCGGCCCTGGGGGTCGGCGGCCTCCCCGACCGCGGTCCACAGCTTCTTGTCGACCTTGAACGAGGTGGTGGTGCCGTCGACGGACATGGAGACCGACACGTCACGCACGCCGTCGCTCTGGATGCCGTGCACCCGCGGGACTTCGAGGCTCAGTCGGCCGGTGGTCCCGGTCATCCGGAAGCAGATGTCGTCCCGGTTGCGCGCCATGATCCGCAACTGGCCGCCGCCCGCCGCGCAGGTGGCGAGCACGATGTTGCCGTTGCCGCCCTTGAGGCGCACGCCGGACTCGGCCAGGATGCGGTCCGCGTTCGGATACGAGTAGTCCTCGATGACGAACGGTGCGCCCCCGGTGGCCGAGGCGTTCGCCGCCGTGGTGCCGGCGGCTCCGGCGAGAAGTGTGAGACCTGCCGTCGTGGCGGCGGCCAGGATTCGAGAAGAGGCCCTCATTTCGGGCTCCTCACCCCCCATGGATATGTCTGGTTTACGTAGTGGTCGTCCCGCCGGAACGCGGACCGGAGGGACCTGGACGAACTTCCGCGGACGCCCGCGTCCAGGACCCGCCGGGGTGCCCGGACGAACTGACGGGTTATTGATATCACTCCCGCACGGCCGGCGGACCGAGAGATGTCCGTGATGCAACGGATGGTAAAAGATGAGGTGAAACATGCCTTTGACGATTCGTCGGAAACCGATGGCCAGTCAGATGCCGTGGTCCGGCTGTGAAATCATGTGCGGCCGGGCGGGGGTGCCCGTCCGGATCGGTCTCATCCGAACCGACGTGTTTTCGAGGGGATATGACACAGCAGATACCAGGGGGGCGCTGGAAGGCATCCCCACCCAAAGGACTGACGCATCGTCTGATGACCGCCGGCGTCGTGCTGGTGCTCGCCACGGGTTCGCTGTCCGGTGCCGCGAGTGCGGCGGACGGGACGCCCGCACCTGTTCCGCCCGGCCCGCGGGCGCAGGCGGTGGCCGAGTGGAAGAGCGGCGGCGGTTCGGTCAAGGCCGCCGCCGCACTGGCGCTGGCCGGCACGGACGGCGATGTCGCCGCCTTCCTGGACACCGGACGCAGGATCGCGGCCGAACAGGACGAACGGCTGGCCGTCCTCCAGCTGTTGAACGTCAGCGGTCCCGGTGTGCGGGAGGCGGCGCAGGCGGCGCTGGCCGGCACCCCGGAGCAGCTGCACACCTTCCTGGCATCCGGCTGGACCAAGCCCCTGGCGGACGACCAGAAGGTCAGCGTGCTGCGGGCCATGAACACCGGCGGCACCGCCGTGCAGGAGGCCGGGCAGCAGGCCCTCAACGACGGCTCCCCCGAGGCGGTCGCCCGGTTCCTCGGCGGCGGCCTCGGGAAGGCGCAGGAGGAGGACGACCGCGTCCAGACCCTGCGGCTGATGCACCTGGGCGGCCCGCAGCTGAAGAACGCGGGCAGCGCGGCCCTGGACGCCGGGCCCGCGGCGGTCCGGGAGTTCCTGCGGGAGGGACAGCACGCGGCCCGGGCCCAGGACCAGGAGTCCATGACGGTCGGCCAGCTGGTCGAGACCGCCCGCCAGGCCGGCCTGGAGGCCGGCAAGGAGACCGCGGCGGCCAAGGAGGCCTCCGGCCGTGCGGTGGACGCCGCACGCCTGGCCAAGGAGGCCGCCCAGAAGGCGGCCGCCGAGACCGCCGCGGCCCAGAACTCGGCCCAGCAGGCGACGGCCGCCGCCCACCGCGCCGCCGACGCCGCCGAGAGCGCGGCCACCGCCGCCCGTACCGCGATCAACGCCGCCAATGCGGCCAGCAGCGCGGCCCGGACCGCCTCGGCCGCGGCCGCCGCGGCGGCGTCCGCGGCGTCCGCCG
>NZ_JBEYVJ010000515.1:0-4178 GCF_040643935.1 Kitasatospora sp. NPDC047058
GTGTGGCGAGGTCCTCGACCACCTCTACGAATTCCTCGACAACGAGATGGCCGAGGGCGACTACGCCAAGTTGCGCTCGGGCGCCGGCGGCACGAGGCCCCCGAGGGGGTCCGCACGTTCCTCGGCCCCGGGCAGGCCGGCTACACCGACACGTTCGCCCTCGCCACCGACGGCACGGCCTCGTCACCGGAGCGCTGGGCCCGCGCCCTGTTCGAGGACGTTGCCGGACTCCAGGGCCAGTTCATCTGGCGGGCACTGCTCGGCCTCCGGCTGCACCGGCAGGCGTCACCGCAGTACGTCGCCGGCTGGCGGATCGCCGAACACCACGACGACCGGATCCGGCTCGAAGCCCACTCCTGGATGCTGACCGGCCACCTCATCGTCCAGGTCGACGACGGCCAGGTCTCGCTGACCACCGTCCTGCGCTACCGCCGCCCGCCCGCCGCATGGCTCTGGCCACCGCTGGCGGCCGTCCACCGGCGGCTGGCACCCGGCCTCCTGCGCGACGCCCACCGGATCCTGCAGGCCCGCCCGGCAGAGCCAGAAGCCCCAGACAACTGAGCACCGGGGCACGGCCGGAACAAGCAAAGCCCTCGACGGACGGCCCAGGCCGCCCGCCAAAACGATCCTGACCACCGGGTCACCAGCGGCAGATCCAATGGCTGTTGCGGGCCGAGTGCCTGCGCCACCCACCGGCCGCGCCGAACGACACGCTGCCAGCCGACAGCCGTCCCGGACCACAACGCGGCAACCGCGCTCAGTACGAAACCTTGTTCCACTCGTGACCGCTCGGCCAGCCAAGGCCGCCCCTGACCCAGGCCAGCACCATCCGGTGGACCTCATCGACCGACCACGCATGCGTCCCGAAATGGTTCTCCGGTCCGCCGTCGCAGTACTCCACGACAAACCGGTCGGCATCGTCCTGGAGGACCTGGAAGAAGTAGAGGTCACTGGCCCGGTCCAGTCGGGCGAGGACCAGGAAGTCGTTGCCGCCGTTGAACGACAGCCCGTCGATCAGCTCGTGAAGATCCTCATCGGACGGGTCGTCGACCACCACACCGGACTCGGTGTTCACACGCAGCACGGGCATGGCTGCATCCTGCCAGACGCCCCACCCGCATGCGTAGCCACCCACCCAGCGGCGGAGGGCATGCCGGTGACGATCAGCGGGGAACGGGCGCGGGGACATTGGCGACCGTCCCTGCCCGGGACGCGAACTCCTCCTGCGTCAGCCCCGAGGCGGCGTGGGCCCGGCAGCGCACCGGGTGACCGGCGGGACCTGAGGGGCGTTCAGCCTCGGGCTGCCGCCGACCCGGCGCGCCGGGCGGCCGCGGGGGCCGGGTGGCGGTCCAGGATGGCCCCGACGATCCTCATGAGGCGCTCGTCCGCGCGCTGGACGCTCCCGTTCTGGGTGCTCACCTGGGCTCCTTCGAGGACGAAGGTGAACTCCGCGGCCGCTTCGTCCGGGTCCGGCAGTGCGGCCCGGACGCACAGGTCGGTGAGGCGGCGCAGCTGGCCGGCCTTGTGGGCTTCGATGAGCCGGCGTGCCGGGTGGGCGCGGTCGGGCAGTTCGGCCAGGGCGTTGATGAACGGGCATCCGCGGTGGGAGATGTCCGGGAGGCCGTCGGCGATGAAGCGGGCGATCCCGAGGATCTGCGCGCGGGGGTCGTCGGGGTGTGCGTCCGCGACCCGGTCGAAGGCGGCGGTGTAGTCGGCGGCCACGATGCGCAGCCACTCCTCGACGAGTGCGTCCTTGGTCGCGAAGTGCCGGTACAGGGCCATCTTGGTGGTCCCGGCCCGGTCGGCGATGGCCTGGACGCCGACGGCCTTGATCCCCTCGCGGGCGAAGAGCTCCTCCGCCGCATCGAGGATCCGCTCGCGGGGCGGCAGTGTGGCCACCCGGCTCTGCCTGCCGGCTCTGTCCGTGTTCGTCATGCGGGGCCCCTTGTCGGTGCGGCGGGATTGCGCCGCCTGGCATCGATGCTACGGTACCGACCAGTCCCACGCGATACCGATCGGTCTCATCAGATACTGATCGGTATCGCTCCTCTGCCGGTGCCCGATCCCTGGACGGATGCGATGAAGCTCTCCGAGTACGTGACCTACGACGGCGTCGGCCTGGCCGACCTGGTGGCCCATGGCCACGTGAGCGCCGCCGAACTCGCCTCGACCGCCCTGCTGGCCTGCGAGACGGTGAACCCGACCATCAACGCCGTCGTCGAGACCTGGCCCGCGCAGGACACGCCGGCTCCCGGCAGCACCCCACTGGCGGGGGTCCCGTTCCTCGTCAAGGACCTCGCCGTCACGATGGCCGGCCGGCGCACGGAAATGGGCAGCCGGCTCGCCGCCGGGAACACCGCCGCCTCCGACTCCACCCTCATGACGCGCTTCCGCCGCGCCGGACTGGTGACCCTCGGCCGCACCACCACACCGGAGTTCGCCTACAGCACCACCACCGAAGGCCTCCTGTACGGGGCCACCCGCAACCCGTGGGACCCGGCCCGCAGCCCCGGCGGCTCCAGCGGCGGATCGGGAGCCGCCGTCGCGGCCGGCATCGTCCCCATCGCGCACGCCACCGACGCGGCGGGCTCCATCCGCGTCCCCGCCGCCGCCAATGGCTTGTTCGGACTGAAGCCGACCCGCGGCCGGATACCCATGGGCCCCGACACCGACGAGGTGTTCAACGGACTCGCCGTCCACGGCGCGCTCAGCCGCTCGGTGCGCGACAGCGCCGCACTGCTCGACCTCGTCCACGGACCCGAGACCGGCGACCCGTACGCCGTCCCGCTACCCGAGCGCCCCTACACCCGGGAGGTCACCCGCGACCCCGGCTCCCTGCGGATCGGCCTCCTCACCCGTCCCTGGGGCGGGCGGGCCGTCGACGCCACCGTCACCGACGCCACCGCCCGTGCCGCCCGGCTCGCCGAGGCCCTGGGCCACCACGTCGAGGAGGTGCACGTCGACCTCGGCCTCGACTGGGACGACTTCGTCCTCGCCAACACCCGCCTGTGGACCACCAACCTGGTGACCTGGATCGACGACCTCGCCGCGGCAACCGGACGGCCCGTCGACGCCACCACCCTCGAACCGGAGATCCTCGCCGGCTACGCCTTCGGACAGCAGGTCAGCGGCGCCGAGTTCGTCCGCGCGCTCGCCATGCGCAACACCGTCAGCCGCGCGATCGGCCGGTACTTCGCCCACCACGACCTCCTGCTCACCCCGACGCTGCCGGAACTGCCCGTCCCCCTGGGCACCTACGCCGACGGCACCCACGGCGCCGACGGCCCCGGCTGGCTGAAGCAGATCTTCCACCGGTCGCCCTTCACCGCCGCGATCAACATCGCGGGCACCCCCGCCATGTCCGTCCCCCTGGAGACCGACCCCGCCACCGGACTGCCCATCGGCATCCAGTTCGCCGCGGGATACGGACGCGAGGACCTCCTCCTGCGCCTCGCCGGGCAGCTGGAACGGGCCACACCCTGGGCCCGGCGGACCCCCGCCGTCTGGGCCGGCCACCCCGCCTGATACCGCATCAGGCAACCTTCGCCCCCGTTCTCGCCGGTGGCGTGCGAGTCGCGCACGTGGTCGCGCGGGATGCATCTCGCCTGAGCTTCAAGAACCCCCGCCCTGCCACGGGGCCACGCCCGCGGCACCGGCACGGCCGGGGTGCGGCCGGCGGCGGAGCCCGGTGTCGTCGCGTCCGTGGTCAAGGTCGTCCGGGTCACGGGTCTGTCCCGGCGCCAGGTTCCGGCGTCGGCGGTGCGCAGCGGCGTGACGAAATCGGCGTCCGGGCAGGTCGGCGGCGGTGCGCGGGACGGCACGGCGGGTGACGGAGCGGGTGGTTCGCGGCCGTACATGTCACAGCACTGTCCTGGGTGCGGCCCGGGCGGAACGGTTCGTCCGGGAGAGCGGTCCTGGTCTTCGGAAACCCGCTCGCACCGATCCAGGCACCATGCCGCACCACTCGGAGGAAGAACACCGTGCGCGTCCACAAGCTCGCCTTCGCCGCCCTGGCCGTCACCGCCGCCCTCTCGCTCACCGCCTGCCAGGACGACACGGCGGGCAGCGCGCAGGGCGCCCCGACCACCGCCCCGGCCGCGACCACCGGCGGCTCCCCCAGCGGCGGTCCGGCCTCCGGTGCTCCGGCTCCCGGCGCCCCGGCCCCCGGTGCCCAGGCC
>NZ_JBEYVJ010000516.1:0-4155 GCF_040643935.1 Kitasatospora sp. NPDC047058
AGCACGGTGCCGAGCGCAACCATCCAGATGCAGGCGCAGTGCAGCTTCTTCGGCACGCGCGGCCGGCTACTCCACCGCGACGCCCCAGCGCACCGCGAGGCCGGCCAGGCCACCCGCCACCGCCGTGCCGTCCGGCGTGAACTCCCAGGACCCGCCCTTGCGTTGGAAGGCGCCGACCAGCAGGGCGGTGTCCGGCACGCCGCCGGTGGCGGCCGCCCAGCGCTCCGGCCCGGCCGCGCCGGGGCCGTACGCGGCGGTCACGGACAGCCCGTGCACGTAGCCGAGCGGCAGCGCGGGCGGCTCCTCCTCCTCGGTGGAGACCGCGATCACCACCGCGTCCGCCGCCGCCGGGAGCCGGCCCGGATCCACCGTCAGCTCGGCCGCCCGGAGCGGCTCGCCGGGCACCGAGCGGGTCGGGTGCAGGTGCACGGCACCGTCCGGGTCCTGCGGGTTGTTGAAGAAGACGAAGTGCTCGTCGCTCAGCACCGTGCCGCCGGCACAGAGGAACGCCGAGACGTCCAGCTCCACCGCGTCCCCGCCGGCCGTGCGGCTCTGCCAGGACAGCCGCAGGCTGCTCGGACGGCCTTCCGGCCCGGCGGTGCCGGACCCGGCGGGGGCGGGCCGGCCGCCGGTCCCGGTGCCGTGGGCGCCGTCGGCGGTGCCGTTCGCGCCCTTGCCGTCGCCGAGGCGGCCGCGCAGGCCCTGCTCGGCGAGCAGCTCGACCAGCTCCGGCCCGCTGACCAGCGTCAGCGGCTTGTTGCGGATGTAGTCGTACGAGCCGGGGCCGAAGCCCGCCGTGGTCACCAGGATGCCCTTGATCGCGCCGTGGTGGCGGACCGTGGAGTCGAGGTCCCGCACGGCGGTGGGGGAGACCGTCGAGCGGTAGCGCTTCGCCTGGATGACGATCCGTCCGCCGGTCACCGGGTCGAGGTCCTCGGCGACCACGTCCACCCCGGCGTCCCCGCTGCGGGCCGTGGTCATCACCCGGAACCCGCGCAGCCGGAACAGCTCGGCGATCAGCTCCTCGAACTCGATCGGGTCCATCTCGAAGAGGTCCGGCTCCTCCTCGCCGCCCTGCCCGGCCAGGCTGCCGCCGACCGTCTCCGGCAGCCGGTCCGGGCGCACCTCGTCCAGCCGCTCCGGCCGCGCCGACAGCGTGCCGCCCAGGCCCTGGAAGCACTCCACGGCCGCCACCCGGTCCAGCGCCAGCCCGGAGAACTCGGCCCGGTCCACCGTCACCGTCGACAGGAAGCGCTGCGCCTCCCGGCCGGTCGCCGGGTCGATGCCGTGGACGAACCCGTTCAGCACCACCGAGGCCAGCAGGCCGTCGCCGTCCGCCCGGAACAGCTCGGCCACCACCCGCAGCGCGCTCTGCGCCATGACCTCCCGGTACAGCGCCTTGCGCTCGGTGGCCGGACGGGCCACCTCGGCCTCCCGGTCGTCCGTCTTCACGTACCGCACCCGGGCCGCGGCCGGCACCACGTCCGCGCCCGGCAGCTCCCAGTTCACCACCAGCTGGCGGGTCGACGCCTCCCAGGCCGCCACCAGCCGGTGCGGGAAGCCCTCCGGCCAGCCCGCCGAGGCGTACAGCACGGCGCTGAAGTACTCCTGCACCGCCTCCGCCTCGCCGGCCCGCAGCCGGCCCAGCAACTCCTGCGTGCCGGCCGCCCGTTCCTCGTCCTGGCGGCGCTGCTGGGCCACCCACTCCAGGTACTGGCCGTGGTACTCGGCCAGCCGCCGCTGCCGGTCCGCCTCGGCCGCCTGCGCCGCGTACCAGTCCTGCTCGAACCGGGCCCGGGCCTGCGCCACGTACTGCTCGTACTGCCGCCAGACCGCCGGATTGCGCGCCTGCACCGCGTCCGGCGGCGGCACCTGGTACTGCGCCTGGTCCGGCATCGGCACCGGCTCCCCGAGCCGCCCCGGCTCGAAGGCGGGCAGCGCGCGCGGCGCCAGCAGCGCCTGCGGACGGAACGCCGGACGGCCCAGCCCGGCCGCCAGCAGCCCGCGCAACTCCTCCACCCGGCCGTCCAGTTCGGCCGTCCGCCGGGCCACCTCGGCCTCCCGCGACTGCTGGTACGCCCGCAGCGCCTCGCGCTCACCCCGCGCCGCGGCCCGCTGGGCCTCCCGCGCCTCGCGCTCCTGCCGGCGCCGCTCGGCCTCCTGGGCACGCCAGCGGGCCTCCTCCCGGCGCTGCTCCTGCCGCTGCGCCTCCGCCCAGACCGCCAGCACCCCGTCGTTCCGCCGCCCCGCCACCGTCCACCCCTTCGCTCACGCCCGAGCGGCACCCCGCGCGCCGCCTCCCGGCCGCGCCGCCGCCGCGCCCGCCACAATAGAACGTGGACGGGCGGACCGGCCAAGCGCCCATGACCTGCGGAGCCGCCGGCCCGGCGACGGAGGGCGGAGCACGCCGGAACCACGCCCGGCGGAGCCCGGCCCGGCGGTGGCGGGGATCAGGACGCCACCCGGATCACCGTCTTGCCGACCGTGCCGCGGTCCAGGAAGTGGCGGTAGGCGGCCGGCGTCTCGTCGAAGCCGAACTCCCGGCCGATCACCGGCCGCAGTCCGTGGGTGCCGACCGCCCGGACCACCGCCTCGAGGTCAGCGCGGCTGCCGACGAACTCCCGGCGGATCGTCGCCAGCGACCCCGCGTACGCCTCGTCGGTGATCCGCAGCGCGGCCGGCTGCTCGCCGACCACCCAGAGCAGCACGATCTGCCCGTACAGCGAGGTGGCGCGGACGGACTGCTCGATGGTGGCCGGCCCGTGGGTCTCGACCACCAGGTCGGCGCCCTCCCCGCCGGTCAGCCGGCGCACCTCGGCGGACCACTCGGGCGTGCGCCGGTAGTCGATCACGTGGTCCGCGCCGAGTCCGGCGAGCCGCTCCGCCCCGGCCGCGCTGCCGGTGACGGCGATCACCCGGCAGCCGTGCATCCGCGCGAACTGCACGGCGAACAGCGAGACGTCCCCGCTGCCCAGGGTGAGCACGGTCTGCCCGGCCAGCAGCGGAGCGCCACCGGTCAGGGCGCGCCACGCGGCCACGCCGGCACAGGTCAGCGAGGCGGCCTCGGCCCAGCCGAGCTCCTCGGGGAGGACGACCAGCGCCTGCTCGTCCAGGACGGCGTACTCGGTCAGCAGGCCGTCGACGGTGCAGCCGAGCTGGTCGGCGAGCTCCGGCCGGAGCCGGCCGTCGGTCCACCGGGGGAAGTAGCTGCCGGTGACGTGGTCGCCCGGGCGGACCCGGGTGACGGCCGCCCCGGTGGCGACCACCTCGCCGGCGCCGTCGCTGAGCGCGACCACCCCGGGCCGGGCGGGCAGCGGGTAGCGGCCGGAGAGGATCAGCGCGTCGCGGCGGTTCAGCGCGGCGGCGTGCACCTTCACCAGCACCTCGGTCGGCCCGGGCGTGGGCGTTTCGCCGTGGTGCAGGGCGAGCCCGTCGGGGTGGCCGGGCTTGTCGAGACGGTACGAGCGCATGAGGGGGGTCCTTTCCCGGTACGGCGGTGATCGGCTGGAACCGATCCTCGCCGGAGCCGGACGACGCGCCAATTCCCGCCGGGGAATGGCCCGGTGACCCCTGCCGGACGGGCGGCCACCCGCAACTCCCGGCGTCCCCCTACTGGATGTGTACGTCGATGGGTCTACCGGCCCGGGCCGGAGTCGTCCGGAGGAGCGATGCGGGGCGGTCGCCGGGCGGGGGAGTCTGAGCGCCATGACAGCGAACAGGCAAGTGAGGGAGCATCAGAAAGGCGCTTTGCTGCGGTGCTTGAGGTCCGGGGCGGTGGCGTTGTGCCTCGCGTCGGCCGCCGCGGTGGCGGTGGCGCCGCTGCCCGCGCAGGCGGCCGGGCCCGGGCAGGGCGAGGAACGCGGCGGCGGGTACACCGCCAAGATCCGGCGCACCGAGTACGGGGTGCCGCACATCGTCGCCCGCGACTTCGGAGGGCTCGGCTTCGGCTACGGGTACGCCTTCGCACAGGACAACCTGTGCCAGCTCGCCGACCACGTGGTGACCCTGCGCGGCGAACGCTCCCGCTGGTTCGGCCCCGACGGGGCGTCCGCCGACGACCATGTCCTTGTCCAGCACCACGGCACCGTCGAGCTTGCACAGCTCGCGCAGCCTGGTCGCGGTGAACTCCACGTCGAGGACGAAGCCGCCGGTGCA
>NZ_JBEYVJ010000517.1:0-4154 GCF_040643935.1 Kitasatospora sp. NPDC047058
TTGCCGACACCGCCAACCGTGCCGGACACCACCTCGGGAACCTCACGCCCCTCGGCCAAAGCCTTCAGCCCGGAGGCCAGTTCGTCACCGTCGGAGCCGAGCACCACCGCGCGCTGCTCCAGCGCCGCACGCGATGTCGCCAGCGACCAGCCCACGTCGGCGATGTCCACGTCCGCCGGGACGGACTCCGCCAGCCGCCCGGCCTGCCCCGCAAGCCCCGCCGCCGAACGCCCCGACACCACCCACGGCACCACCGGCAGCACCCGGCCGTCCGCACCGGACTCGGCAGCCTCCTCCGCCGGAGCCTGCTCGATGATCACGTGCGCGTTGGTCCCGGAGAACCCGAACGACGACACCCCCGCACGCCGCGGGCGCCCGGCATCCGGCCACTCCGTGGCCTCGGTGACCAGCCGGACCGCGCCCGCGTCCCAGTCCACGTGTGAGGACGGCGCGTCCACGTGCAGCGTCGCCGGCACCACGCCGTGCTGCATCGCGGAAACCATCTTGATGACACCCGCCACACCGGCCGCCGCCTGCGCGTGGCCGATGTTGGACTTCACCGAGCCGAGCAGCAGCGGCCGGTCCTCCGACCGCCCCTGCCCGTACGTAGCGAGCAGCGCCTGTGCCTCGATCGGGTCACCCAGCCGCGTGCCCGTCCCGTGCCCCTCGACCACGTCGACACCGTCGGCACCGATTCCGGCACTGGCCAGCGCCGCCCGGATCACCCGCTGCTGCGACGGACCGTTCGGCGCCGTCAGACCGTTCGACGCACCGTCCTGGTTGACCGCTGTCCCCGCCACGACGCCGAGCACCCGGTGCCCGAGCCGGCGCGCGTCCGACAGCCGCTCCAGCACCAGGACGCCGACGCCCTCGCCCCAGCCGGTGCCGTCCGCCGACTCCGCGTACGCCTTGCAGCGGCCGTCGGCGGCGAGGCCGCCCTGCTTGGTGAAATCGATGAAGGTGCCGGGCGTCGACATCACGTTCACGCCACCGGCCAGCGCCAGCGAGCTCTCGCCCGAGCGCAGCGACTGGCAGGCCAGGTGCAGCGCCACCAGCGACGAGGAGCACGCGGTGTCGACCGTGACCGCCGGCCCCTCCAGGCCCAGCGCGTACGCCACCCGCCCGGACGCCACACCGCCGGATCCGCCGGTGCCGACGTAGCCCTCGACGTTCTCGGACACCGCGCCGAACGGCAGGTAGTCGTGGTAGATCAGCCCCGCGAACACCCCGGTCGCACTGCCCCGCAGCCCGGTCGGGTCTATCCCCGCGTCCTCCAGCGCCTCCCACGAGGTCTCCAGCAGCAACCGCTGCTGCGGGTCCATCGCGACCGCCTCACGCGGGCTGATCCCGAAGAAGCCGGCGTCGAACTCCCCAGCGTCGTACAGGAATCCGCCTTCGCCCGACAGGCTCTTGCCGACCGCCTCCGGGTCCGGGTCGTGGACGTCCGCCGGCCAGCCGCGGTCCGTCGGGAACGGCCCGACCGCGTCCGCACGCGACGCCACCAGCTCCCAGAACTCCTCCGGGGACGACACCCCGCCGGGGAAGCGGCACCCCATGCCGACGATGACCACGCGGTCCTCGTCGGCTGCGACGCCGCCCCCCGTCACCGGCAGCGCGGCCTGCGCCGGGCCCGCCTCGACCTCGCCGACCAGCTCGCCCAGCACGAAGCCGGCCAGCGCCGCCGGCGTCGGGTAGTCGAAGACGGCCGTCGCCGGCAGGCGCAGCCCCGTCACGGTGTTCAGCCGGTTGCGCAGCTCGACGGACGTCAGCGAGTCGAAGCCGGTGTCGCGGAACGCCCGGGCGGTCTCGATGCTCTCCGGTCCGGCCATGCCCAGGACCAGGGCGGCCTGCGCCGCGACCAGGTCGAGGACGGTTTCGGTCCGTTCGGCGGGGCCGAGCGCCAGGAGCCGGGCGCCCAGGGCGTTCCGGCCGTCGGCGGCCGGAGCCCCGGCGGTGCGACGGGCGGGCGAGCCCGCCTGCCCGGCCCGGACCAGGCCGGAGAGGAACGGCGGGACCTCGCCGGAGCGCCGCAGCGCGGCAAGGTCCAGCTCGGCCGTGACGACCAGCGGGTCGGCGGCCCGGGCGGCGGTGTCCAGCATGGTGAGGCCGTCGGCCGCGGGCAGCGGCTTCAGGCCCTGGCGGGCCATGCGCTGCCAGTCGGCGCGGTCGAGCTTCGCGGTCATGCCGTGTTCCCACGGCCCCCACACCAGGGACGCCGCGGGCAGCCCGGCCCGGCGGCGCGAGGCGGCCAGCGCGTCCAGGAAGGTGTTGCCGGCCGCGTAGTTGGCCTGTCCGGGGTTGCCCCAGACACCGGCGATCGAGGAGAACAGGACGAAGGTGTCCAGGTCGCGGTCGCGGGTGAGCTCGTGCAGGTGCCAGGCGGCGTCGGACTTCGGGCGCATGACCGTCTCCACGCGCTCCGGCGACAGAGCCGTCGCCAGCCCGTCGTCGACGATGCCGGCCGCGTGGACGACGCCGGTCAGCGGCACCCCGTCCAGGACGCGGGCCAGCTCGCCGCGGTCGGCCACGTCACAGGCCGCCACCGTGACCTCGACGCCCAGCCCCTCCAGCTCGGCGACGAGTTCCGGCATCCCGGCGGCCTCGATGCCGCGACGCGAGACCAGCACCAGCCGGCCGGCCTCGCCCGTCTCGGCGAGGTGCCGGGCGACCAGGCCGCCCAGCGCGCCGGAGGCGCCCGTCAGCAGCACGGTGCCCGCGCGTCCGGCCGGGGCGGGCAGGGTCAGGACGACCTTGCCGACGTGCCGCGCCTGGCTCAGGTACCGGAAGGCGTCCACCGCGCGGCGCACGTCCCAGCACGCCACCGGCAGCGGGCGCAGCGCACCCGCCGCGAACAGCCGGGTCAGCTCCCGCAGCATCCGGCCCAGCACGTCGGGGTCCAGCTCCAGCAGGTCGAACGCCCGGTAGGCGACCCCGTGGTCCCGCCGCACCTGCTCCGGCTCGCGGATGTCGGTCTTGCCCATCTCGACGAAGCGGCCGCCGGCCCGGGTCAGCCGGAGCGACGCGTCCACGAACTCCCCGGCCAGGGAGTCCAGCACCACGTCCATCCCGTGACCGCCGGACCCGGTGCGGAAGGCCTCCTCGAAGTCGGTGGTCCGGGAGGAGGCGATGTGCGACGCCTCGACGCCCAGTCCGCGCACCGCCGCCCACTTGGCCGGCGACGCGGTCGCGAACACCTCCGCGTCCAGGTGCCGGGCCAGCTGCACCGCCGCAATGCCCACGCCACCGGCGGCTGCGTGGACCAGCACCCGCTCGTCGCGCTGCAGCCCGGCGAGCTCGACCAGCGCGTACCACGCGGTCAGGTACACCAGCGGCGCACCGGCCGCCTCGGCCATCGTCCACCCGGACGGGACCGGGGCCAGCAGCCGCTGGTCCGTCACGGCCTCCGTCGTGAAGGCGCCCGTGAACAGGCCCATCACCGCATCGCCCGGCCGGAGCCCGGTCACGCCCGGACCGACCTCCAGCACGACACCGGCGCCCTCCAGGCCGAGCCGGCCCGCGTCACCGGGGTACATCCCCAGCACGTTCAGCACATCGCGGAAGTTCACGCCCGCCGCGCGCAGCGCGACCCGCACCTGGCCGGTGCCCAGCGGGCCCGCCTCGTCGGCGCCCAGCAGGGTGAGGTTCTCCAGCGTGCCGCGCTCGTGGAAGTCCAGGCTCCACACCCGCTCCGCCGGAACCGGCAGCCCCTCGGCGAGGCGCGCCAGGCGCGGCGCCCGCAGCCGGCCGGCCCGCACCGCGAACTGCGGCTCACCGGACGCGACGCCCGCCCGCAGGCACGACATCGCCTCGGCGGACGGGTCGGACAGGTCGGTCAGGCCGTCCAGGTCGGCCAGCGTGATCCGGTCCGGGTTCTCGGCCTGCGCCACCCGGACGAGGCCCCAGACGGGCGCGGCCGCGACCGTCACCGGCACCTCGGGACCGGCGTCCACGGCGCGCTCGGTCACCACCAGCAGCTGCGACGCGGACAGCGCGTCCGCGGACAGCCACTGCTGCACCAGGCCCAGCGTGTCCGTCGCGGTGGCGCGCGCCGCGTCCGGGACGTCCTCGCCGGCCGGCGAGGGAACGACCCGGGTCACCACGACCTCGGGGACGCTGCCACCCGCGTCGACGGCCGCCAGCAGCGCGGCCAGGTC
>NZ_JBEYVJ010000518.1:0-4139 GCF_040643935.1 Kitasatospora sp. NPDC047058
GCCGGCCGCGTTCGTCACCGTGGCCGCGCTGCCGTTGACCGCCAACGGCAAGCTCGACCGGGCCGCCCTGCCCGCCCCCGAGTACGGGGCGTCGGACGCCGGGCGCGGCCCGCGGACGCCGCAGGAGCAACTGCTGTGCGGCCTGTTCGCCGAGGTCCTCGGCCGGGAGCAGGTCTGCATCGACGACAGCTTCTTCGACCTGGGCGGGCACTCGCTGCTGGCCGCCCGGCTGGCCTCCCGGGTCCGCGAGACCCTCGGCCTGGAGCTGGGACTGCGCATGCTGTTCGAGGCGCCGACCGTGGCCGGGCTCACCGAACGCCTGGTCATGAACGATCCCGACGACGCGCTGGACGTGGTGCTGCCGCTGCGGTCCACCGGGACGGGCACACCGCTGTTCTGCGTCCACCCCGGCGGCGGCATCAGCTGGTCGTACAGCGGGCTGCTGAACCACGTCGGCCCGCAGCACCCGGTCTACGCGATCCAGGCGCGCGGCCTCGGCCGGCCCGAACCGCTGCCCACGTCCTACGAGGAGATGGCGGCCGACTACGCCGACCACCTCCAGAAGATCCAGCCGGAGGGCCCGTACCTGCTGCTCGGCTGGTCCGCCGGCGGGCTGATCGCCCACGCGCTGGCCTGCGAGCTGCAGTCGCGCGGCGAGCGGACCGCACTGCTGGCGATCCTCGACGCCTATCCGGTGAAGGACGTGCAGTTCGAGGAGGTGCCGGTGCCCACCGAGCGCGACGTGCTCGTCGGGGTGCTCGACGTCGACCCGGACGAGCTGGGCGACCGGGACATCACCTACGCGCAGGTCGCCGAGGTGCTGAACCGGCGGGGCAGCGCGCTGGCCGGCCTGAACGAGCGCCAGGTCGGGGTGATCGTCCAGATCATGATCAACAATGCCCGGCTCGCCGTCGACTTCGTCCCCGGCAGGTTCGACGGAGACCTGCTGCTCTTCAACTCCACGATCGACCGGACCGAGGACAACGCCGGGCCCGGGATCTGGCAGCCCTACATCGCCGGCCGGATCGAATCGCACGAGGTCACCACCCGGCACAACCGGATGACCCAACCCGGCTCGCTGGCCCAGATCGGACCGATCCTGGCCGCCAGGCTCGCCGAGGCCACCGGAGAAGCCGGTGAAACCGGTGCCACCGGTGAAGCCGGCGCCGGCAAGTGACACCACCGGCAAGTGACACCACCGTTCCCACCAGGAGGACCGACCCATGACCAACCCCTTCGACGACCAGGACGCCACCTTCCTCGTGCTCGTCAACGACGAGAACCAGCACTCCCTGTGGCCGCAGTTCGCGGACGTCCCCGCGGGCTGGACCGTCACCCACGGCCCCGACACCCACACCGCCTGCCTCGAGTACGTCGAGAAGTCCTGGACCGACATGCGGCCCAAGAGCCTGGCCGACGCCATGGACGCCCAGCGGTAGCCGACGTGACCACCACCGACACCAGGGACGGGGCCCGCGGCACCGCGGGCCCCGCCCGGCCCCACGACCTCGCCGCGGACCTCCTCACCCCCGAGGCCCGCCGGGACCCGTACCCGGTCTACGCCCGCATGCGGCGCGAGAGCCCGGTGCACCGCAGCGCCCAGGGCATCTGGTACCTCACCCGGTACGCCGACGTCGAGGCGGCACTGGGCGACCTGCGGCTGTCCAACGACCGCGACCGGATGACCCGCGCCTACGTCGCGCTCGGCGGCGACCTGAAGGCCTTCAGCCGGATCACCGACCGGCTCGGCCGGGTGATGACCAACACCGACCCGCCGGACCACGCCCGGCTGCGCAAGCTCGCCAACCGCGCCTTCACCGCCCGACGCGTCGAAGCCCTGCGCGACGGCATCCAGCGGATCGTCGACCAGCTGATCGACCGGGCCGTCCAGGCCGGGCCGGCCATGGACCTGATCGAGGCGGTCGCCGGCCCGCTGCCGCTGTCCGTCGTCTGCGAGCTCTTCGGCATCCCGCCGGCGGACCGCCCCCAGGTCAAGACCTGGTTCCGCCGCTTCGGCCGGATCAGCGAGGACCTCGACAAGTCCGAGGAGGCGATCGGGCAGTACGAGGAGTACCTCGCCCGCCTCATCCGGCAGCGCCGGGCCGACCCGGGCGACGACCTGATCAGCGCCCTGGTCGCCACCCAGGCACAGGACGACCGGCTCACCGACTCCGAACTCCTCTCCACCTGCTTCGTGCTGATCACCGCCGGCGACGAGACCACCACCCACCTGATCGGCAACGGCGTGCTCGCCCTGCTGCGCCACCCCGGCCAGCTGGCCCGGCTGCGCGAGGACCCGGCGCTGATCCGCGGCGCCGTCGAGGAACTGGCCCGCTACGACACGGTGACCCAGGCGATCGTCCGGGTCGTCGCCGAGGACCTGGAGATCGGCGGGCGGACGCTGCGCGAGGGCGAGCTGGTCTACCTCTTCCTCGCCGCGACCAACCGTGACCCCGACCGCTTCGAGGACCCCGACCGCCTCGACCTGACCCGCCCCGGCAACCGGCACCTGAGCTTCGGCAACGGCCCGCACTTCTGCCTCGGCGGCCCGCTGGCCAAGCTCCAGGCGGAGGTGGCCATCGGCACGCTGGTCCGCCGGCTGCCCGGGCTGCGCCTGGCCGACGGGGCGCGGCTGGAATGGCGCCCCAATCCGCTGCAGCGGCGGCTGAGCGCCCTCCCGCTCACCTACTGACACCCGAACGACGACGAAGGAGAACGGACCGTGACCCGAGAGTTCGAGGTCCGCAAGGAACAGGACCTGCCCGCGACCCCCGAGCAGGTCTGGGCCGCGGTCGCCACCGGCGCCGGCAACCTCGGCTGGCTGTACCCCATGGAGGTCGAACAGCGCCTCGGCGGAAAGGTCACCCGGGCCGACAGCACCGTCGTGGCGTGGGAGCCGCCGAGCCACTTCGCCGTCCGGGCCACCGTGGGGGACGAGTTCTCCAACACGCTCAGCTACCGGATCGAGCCGGTGGACGGCGGAGCGAGCCACCTGCGGATGGGAATCCACTGGGTGCACGAGGGCGTCTGGGACGAGGTCTGGGACACCAAGGCGGACGCGGCCGAGAAGCACGTCCACTTCTACCAGCACGGCCTCGCCGAGTACCTGCGGCACTTCGCCGGCCGCCCCGCCGTCTACGTCAAGGCCCAACGCCCCGGACCCACCGCCGACCCGGCCGACTTCGCCGCCCTGCGCCGGCGGCTGGGCCTCGCCGACGACGCGGCGGTGGGCGACCGGCTGTCGCTCGACCTCCCGGGTGTGGACGCCGGCCGGGAGGAGGTGGTCGTGGACTGGCTGAGCCCCGATTTCGTCGGCCTGCGCGGCCCGGAGGCGCTCTACCGGTTCTTCAACGGCAGCACCTGGAACACCCCGATCTGGCTGGGCCACCACCTGTTCGCCGAGGACGCGGACGAGCAGCAGGCCGTCAAGGCGTGGACCGACTGGCTCAACGGCTCCTGACCTGCCGCTCACCGGACAACCGAAGGACCTCTTGGTGGAAGAAACACTGCTCTACGCCGCCGAACTCGTCGAGGAAGGCGGCACCTACAAGCTCGTCGTGCAGGACGTGGTGCGGGACACCGTCCAGGTCACCCCGGTTCCCAAATCCGCGGTGGACAAGCTCCCGGTCTTCCTGTCGGCGCTCAGCTCCAAGCTCAGCTCCGCACCGGCGCGCGGCCGCTGGTAGGCCTCGCCCGGGTCCACGAGGGCCGGCGCCGTCCGTGCAGCAGCTCACGGACGGCGCCGGCCCTCGTGGCGTCGTGGGCTGGGGCATTTGTTTCCGGCGTGGATGAGGAGTAGTGTTCACTGGTCGCTCGGCAGGGAGCACCGGACACGCAACTGCGCGGACGGTCCCGGAGCGGCCAGTCCTTGGAAACACCACACCTCAGCTCAGGCTGGGTCGCGCTATGCCTTTTTGGCTTTGCGGCTCGGGTCTGTTGTGGCGTGTTCGTTTATATGGATTGCGGCTGGATTCGCTTTTCGGAGCGGGGATCGGCTAGAGTTTGAAACGTCGGACGGGGCGTCAAGCCGCAGAAGACACCAGCGAGTTGGATGAACGAAGCGCCGGAAACGGGGCGGAACACATCTGATAAGCTGGGAACACGAAAGAACGAAGCGCCCGGAGGGCCCGCTAGAAGGC
>NZ_JBEYVJ010000519.1:0-4128 GCF_040643935.1 Kitasatospora sp. NPDC047058
CTTCCGATCTGGCCGGCCCGCAGCCGCTCGCCGCGGGCGAGACGGCGCAGCCCGGCGAACCGGGAGAACCGCTCCCGGTTCGCCACCGAGGCCCGGTCCAGCTCCTCCATCAGCCGCCGGCTACGGTGTTCGAGGTCCAGTTCGTCCAGGATCCGGTCGACCTCGGCCAGCAGCGCGCCGTGCAGCTGCCAGGCCTCCGGGTGCTCCTGCACCTGCCGCAGCAGCAGCTGGGCGACGTTCTCCCGGCTCGCCCAGGCGGCGGACAGCTCGGAGGCGAGCCGCCGCTCGGCCTCCTCGGCGTTCTGGCTCACCTGGGTGGTGACCAGCACCGCGAAGCTCACCAGGGCCCCGCCGACGTGCTCCAGCAGCTCCTCCAGCTCCACCGCGACCTCGGCCGGGAACAGCCGTTCGCCCGGCGCGCGCCGCTTGGCCAGGTCGGTGAGCGAGCGGGCCAGCACCCGGATCACCACGACGCAGATCTCCAGCGTGTCCAGGCCGGTGCGCAGCACCAGCCGGGAGAGCAGCCCCTCGCTGATCCGCGGGTTGAGCCGCAGGCTGTCCTCGGCCTGCCGCAGGGCGCCGTCCACGTCGGCGATGGCCTGGTCGAGCCGGCGGGCCTCGTGCAGCCGCTCGGCCGCGCGGGCCACCGGGATGGGCCGGCCGAGCTCCTCGGCGATGCCGTACAGCAGGTGGCGGGCGCGCCGGGCGAGGTCCTCGATCGACGCGCCGGCCGTGTCGACCCAGACCGGCGGTGCGAACAGCAGGTTGAACAGCAGGCCGACGACGGCGCCGATCAGCGTCTCCAGGACCCGGTCCCAGGCCTGCGAGGTGACCTGCGAGACGCCCAGGATGAGCATCGCGCTGATCGCCACCTCCTGGACGAACTCGTCCACCCGGACGAACCGCCCGATGGTCAGCGAGGCCAGGATGATCAGACCGAGGCTCCACCAGGACAACCCCACGACGGTGCTGAACCCGATCGCGATCAGCACCCCGACGACCACCGAGTTGACCCGGCGGATGCTGGTGGTCAGCGTCGAGTAGACGGTGACCTGGACGACCAGCAGGGCCGTCAGCGGCGCGGTCAGCGGGGCGGGCTCGCTGCTCAGCTGGGTGGCCACCGCGTACGACAGGGTGGCGGCCACCGTCGCCCGGATCGTCTGGACGACGAAGGGTTCTCGGGCGCCGCGGCGCAGCGTGGTCGCGAGGGACTCCGGGAGAAGGGCCATGCCGCCCTTCTTTCCCCGTGACGGGCTCTCCCACCGCCCGTCCGCCGGACCGCTACCCGAAAGAGCCCCGCGCCCGGCCGTCGCCGCCCCGGAGACGGCCAGGCGCCGCGGACCCGCCCGTCAGGACCGCCCGCGGCCGCCGCGGAGCAGCTTCCACGGTGCGAGCGCCGACTCGACCTGCACCGCGAGGCTCATCTTCGAGGCGCCCTTGACCCGCTCCTCGAAGCGGATCGGCACCTCGCGGATGGTCAGGCCCCGCTGGACCACGCGGTGGTTCAGCTCGACCTGGAACGAGTAGCCGTTGCTGTGCACCGAGGGCAGGTCGATCGCCCGCAGGGTCTCCGCCCGCCAGGCCTTGAACCCGGCGGTGGCGTCCCGGACGCCGAGGCCGAGGATCGTGTTGACGTAGAGGTTCGCCCAGGCCGACAGGGCCTTGCGGTGCCACGGCCACTCCTCCGCGGTGGAGCCGCCGGGGACGTAGCGGGAGCCGAGCACCACGGCGGTGTCGCCGGCCAGCAGGGTCTCCAGCATCAGCGGGACCACCGAGGCCGGGTGCGAGAGGTCGGCGTCCATCTGGATCACCACGTCGGCGCCCTCCTCCAGGGCCCGGGTCATGCCCGCGACGTACGCCCGCCCGAGACCGTCCTTCTCGGTGCGGTGCAGCACACTGACGGTGCCGTCGGACTCCAGGGCGAGCTTGTCCGCGACGTCGCCGGTGCCGTCGGGCGAGTTGTCGTCGACGACCAGCAGGTGCAGGCCGGGCAGCCCGAGATCGGAGAGCAGCCCGGCCAGGACCGGGAGGTTCTCCCGCTCGTTGTACGTGGGCACGACGACAACGACCTTCGGGGAGGCCTCGACCATGTTCTGTCCCTCGTGTGATCTCCCGGCCGTGCCCGCGCCGCGTCGGCGCCCGCATCCGGCCGGGCGGTTGTCCAGTTCTGTTGTCCACTCCGGTCGGGCGAGTCTAGCCGCGTCGGTACGTGCCCGGACCCACCGTCCCGGGGAGGGCGCCGAGCGGGCGACGCGCCGGGCCACGCCCGTCGGGCTCCGGCCCGTCGGCGGCACCGTCACATAGCCTGACCGGGCCGTCCGTCCGGCGGCCTGGGTCCGGAGCCGCGTACGGGTGGGCGGCCGGCGTCGTGGACAGGGGTGTGCGTGGGCTCGTCAGCTTCGTCCGGTCCGGGAGCTCCGGGGGCGGCCCCGTCGGCGCGGCAGCGCTTCCGGGCGTGGCTGCTCGAAGGCCTGACCGACATGGCGAAACAGCACCCGGGCCCGCACGCCGAGGCGCCGCCCGAGCACAAGGGTGCGCGCTGGTGGCGGGTGATGTGCCTGACCGGTCTGGACTACTTCTCGACGCTCGGCTACCAGCCGGGCATCGCCGCGCTGGCGGCCGGCCTGCTGTCACCGGTGGCGACCATCGTCCTGGTGATCGTCACCCTGCTGGGCGCGCTGCCGGTGTACCGGCGGGTGGCCAAGGAGAGCCCGCACGGCGAGGGGTCGATCGCCATGCTGGAACGGCTGCTGTCGTTCTGGAAGGGCAAGCTCTTCGTCCTGACGCTGCTCGGCTTCGCCGCCACCGACTTCATGATCACCATCACCCTGTCGGCCGCCGACGCCACCGCCCACCTGGTGGAGAACCCGCACCTGAGCAGCGCCCTGTCCGGCAAGCAGGTGCTCATCACGCTGATCCTGATCGCCCTGCTGGGCGGCGTCTTCCTGAAGGGCTTCAGCGAGGCGATCGGCCTGGCCGTCGTCCTGGTCGCCGTCTACCTCGCGCTGAACGTGGTGGTGGTCGCCACCGGCCTGTGGGAGGTGGTGCAGTCCCCGCACCTGGTCGGCGACTGGGCGGACGCGCTCACCGCGGAGCACGGCAACGCGATCGCCATGATCGGCGTCGCGCTGGTGGTCTTCCCCAAGCTGGCGCTGGGCCTGTCCGGCTTCGAGACCGGCGTCGCCGTGATGCCGCACATCGAGGGCGACCCGGACGACACGGAGGAGAAGCCGACCGGCCGGATCCGCGGCGCCCGCAAGCTGCTCACCACCGCCGCCCTGATCATGAGCGTCTTCCTGATCACCACCAGCTTCATCACCACCCTGCTCATCCCCGAGGCCGCCTTCGAGCCCGGCGGCGAGGCCAACGGCCGGGCCCTCGCCTACCTGGCGCACGAGTACCTCGGGAACACCTTCGGCAGCATCTACGACCTCTCCACCATCGCGATCCTCTGGTTCGCCGGGGCCTCCGCGATGGCCGGGCTGCTCAACCTGATGCCCCGCTACCTGCCCCGCTACGGCATGGCCCCGCAGTGGGCCCGCGCGGTGCGCCCGACCGTCCTGGTGCTGACCGCCATCGCCTTCCTGGTGACGTGGATCTTCGACGCCAGCGTGGACGCCCAGGGCGGCGCGTACGCGACCGGTGTGCTGGTGCTGATCAGCTCGGCGGCCATCGCCGTCACCATCGCCGCGCACGCGGCCGGGGAGCGCAACTGGACGATCGGCTTCGCGGTGATCGCGGCGGTCTTCCTCTACACCACGGCGGTGAACATCGCCGAGCGGCCGGACGGCGTGAAGATCGGCGCCTGCTTCATCGCCGGCATCATGCTGCTCTCGCTGCTCTCCCGGCTGAAGCGGGCCTTCGAGCTGCGCGTCACCGACGTCGTCCTGGACGACGCGGCGGAGCGGTTCGTCCGCGACTACACGCACCGCCCGATCCGGCTGATCGCGAACGAGCCGAACAGCCGGGACCTCGTGGAGTACCAGGAGAAGAAGCGGCAGATCCGGGCGGACAACGACATCCCGGCCGAGGACGACCTGGTCTTCGTGGAGGTCACCGTGCGCGACCCGTCGGAGTTCGAGGCCGTGCTGCGGGTGCACGGGGAGGTGCTGCACGAGCGGTACCGGG
>NZ_JBEYVJ010000520.1:0-4126 GCF_040643935.1 Kitasatospora sp. NPDC047058
GCGAGCGCCTGCCGCGCCCCCTCGCCGCCACCGGGGCCGACCACCCAGGCCTGCACCCGTCCCGCGCCGGCCGGCCGCCTCGGTGGTCGCACAACCGCCGCCGCGGCAGCCGTGCTGCTCGCGCTGCCGCTGTCCGTCGTCGCCGCCGCACCGGCCCTGGCCGCGCCCGCCGCCCCGGTCGGTGCCGTCGCCGAGGCCACCACCGGCGACACCGTCCCGGCCGCCGTCCACGTCGAACTTCCGCGCCCGACCGGGCCGTACGCGGTCGGGAAGGAGGACCTGCACCTGGTCGACCAGGGCCGTCCGGACCCGTGGGTCCCCTCCGCCGGACCGCGTCAGCTGATGGTCTCGATGTACTACCCCGCGCACACCGGCACGGGCGGCCCGGCCCCGTACCTGACCGACGCGGCCGCCCGGATGCTGCTGGACGGGAAGCTCCCGGGCAACTCCATCCCGACCGGGGCGGTGAGCGGCACCCGGACGTGGGCGGAGTCCGGCGCGCGCCCGCGTGGCGGCCACTACCCGCTGCTGGTGCTGTCGCCCGGCTTCACCATGCCGCGCGCCACCCTCACCGGCCTCGCCGAGGACCTGACCAGCCGCGGGTACGTCGTCGCGCTGGTCGACCACACCTACGAGAACACCGGGACCACCTTCCCGGACGGGCGGACGCTGCCCTGCGTGATGTGCGGCAGGGTCAAGGACCGGGAGGACGCCAAGCGGGTGGACGAGAGCCGGGCGAAGGACGTCTCCTTCGTCATCGACCGGCTGACCGACCGCCCGCACCCGGCCTGGCGGTACGCCCGCCTGATCGACCGCGACCGGATCGGCATGGCCGGGCACTCGGCCGGGGGCGCGGCCGCCGTCCCGACGATGGTGGGCGACGACCGGATCCGGGCCGGGGTGAACCTGGACGGCACCATGGACTACCCGGTGCCCGAGACCGGCATCGGCGGCAAGCCGTTCCTGATGATCGACCACCAGACGTCGGACGGTGACGATCCCAGCTGGTCCACGAGCTGGGGCCGGCTCGACGGCTGGAAGCGGTGGCTCGGCTTCGCGGGCACCAACCACGGCAGCTTCACCGACCTCCCGCTCTTCTTCGAGGCGCTCGGCATCTCCCAGGGCCCGGAGACCACCATGTCGGGCCTGCGCGCCGCCGACCTCACCCGCCGGTACGTCGGGGCCTTCTTCGACCTCCAGCTGAAGGGCCTCGACCGGCCGCTCCTCGACGGGCCGGCCGCCGCCTACCCGGAGGTCCGGTTCCACTCCTGACCGCCGGCACGGGTCAGGCCGTGAGCGGCGCTCAGGGCAGCAGGATCAGCTTGCCCGTCATGCGGCCGCTGCGGCTGAGGTGGTGGGCCTCCTCGGCGGCGGTGAGCGGGAGGGTCCGGGCGACGGCCACCCGGAGGCTGCCGTCGGCCACCGCGGCCACCAGCGGTTCCAGCCGCCCGCGTGAGGGGCGGCGCGTGGGCGGGGTTCCCCCTTTTCCCCGGGGCCTGAGGGGTTTCTCCTGGGGCTGGCGGGCCCGGTGGCGTCGGTGGCCCCGCTGACCCGGGCGGCCCGGGTGTGGTGCGCGTGCGGCGTGTCGGCGGGCCCCGGGGTCGGGCGGGCGGCGGGGCCGGGTGAAGATGGACCGCCATGCCGAGCAGCCCCGGATCCTCCGTCGCCGCCGCCGGGACCGTCGAGACCACCGGGACCCCCGAGCCCGCCGACGCGTCGCGGGGCGGCTTCCGGGTGCGGCTGGAGAACTTCGAAGGCCCCTTCGACCTGCTGCTGAGCCTGATCGCCAAGCACCGGCTGGACGTCACCGAGGTGGCACTGGCCACCGTCACCGACGAGTTCATGGCGTACATCAGGGCGATGGGCCCGGACTGGGACCTCGACGCCGCCACCGAGTTCCTGGTCGTCGCCGCGACCCTGCTCGACCTCAAGGCCGCCCGGCTGCTGCCCGCCGCAGAGGTCGAGGACGAGGAGGACCTCGCCCTGCTGGAGGCCCGCGACCTGCTCTTCGCCCGGCTGCTGCAGTACCGGGCGTACAAGCGGGCGGCCGCCCTGTTCGGCGAGCGCTGGGCGGCGGAGCTGCTGCAGCGGCCGCGGACCGTCGGACTGGAGCCCCAGCACGCGCTGCTGCTGCCCGAGGTCGTGATCGGCATCGGCACGGAGCGGTTCGCGCAACTCGCGGCGAAGGCGATGACGCCCAAGCCGAAGCCCGTGGTCTACGTCGACCACATCCACACCCCGCCGGTCAGCGTCCGCGAGCAGGCCGGGCTGGTGGTCGGGCTGCTCACCGAGCTGGGCGAGGCGTCGTTCCGGCAGCTGGTCGAGGACGCGCCGGACACGCTGGTGGTGGTCGCGCGCTTCCTGGCGCTGCTGGAGCTGTACCGGGAGCGGGTGCTCGCCTTCGAGCAGCCGGAGGCGCTGGGCGAGCTGCTGGTGCGGTGGGTCGCCGAGGCGGACCGGGGCGCGGTCGAGGTGACGGACGAGTTCGACCGGCCGGCGGGCGAGCAGCAGGACGAGCGGCAGCGGGAGCAGCCGCAGCGGGACGAGCCGCAGAGGGAGGCAGGGGCATGACGTCTGGTGCGGAGGCCGGAGGACGGCCGGTGCGGCGCCCGCTCGGCGTGCCGGGGCAGCCGCGGGCCGAGGAGTGGCTGGAGCCGGCGCCGGGGGTGGTGCCGGCGGCGGAAGCGGTGGACACGGCGGAGGTGGAAGCGGCGGCGGAGGCGGCTCTGGTGTCGCCGTCCGTGCCGTCTGCGCCGCCTGTGCCGTCTGCGCCGCCTGTGTCGTCCGTCCCGTCGCCGGTGTCCCCGTCCGTGCCGGTGCCGGCGCCGTCGGTGCCGGTGGGTGCGTTCGCGGGCGCGGGCCCGGAGCCGGGGGTGGTCCTGCACGAGAAGTCGGCTCCGTCGACTTCTCGTGCGGTGGCCGCCTCCGGGGCGGCCGTGCTCGGGCCGCCGGCCGGGAAGGAGGCGGCCGGGGAGGACACGGCCGGTGAGGACGCGGACGGGGGCTCGGGTGACGGCGAGGCCGGGCCCGGGCTGAAGGCCGAGCTGGAGGCGGTCCTGATGGTCGTCGACGAACCGGTCGGCGAGGCCCACCTGGCGTCCGTCCTGGAGCGGCCCCGGGCCGAGGTGGCCGCGGCGCTGCGCGAGCTCTCCGCCGCGTACACCGCCGAGGGCCGGGGTTTCGACCTGCGGCTGGTGGCCGGCGGGTGGCGGTTTTACAGCCGGGCGGCGTGCGCCCCGGCCGTCGAGCGGTTCGTCCTGGACGGCCAGCAGGCCCGGCTGACCCAGGCCGCGCTGGAGACCCTGGCGGTCGTCGCCTACCGGCAGCCGGTGTCCAGATCCCGGGTCTCCGCCGTCCGTGGTGTGAACTGTGACGGCGTGATGCGTACCCTGGTACAGCGAGGACTGGTGGAAGAGGCCGGATCCGAGCCCGAAACAGGTGCGATCCTGTATCGGACGACGAACTACTTCCTGGAACGGATGGGGCTCCGCGGCCTGGATGAGCTGCCGGAGCTCGCTCCCTTCCTGCCCGAGGTCGACGACGTGGAAGCGGAGTCCCTGGAGGGCACGATGATCGCGGAGGCGGTCGCCGCCGCTGCCGCGCAGGCCGCGGACGGCAGTGGCGAGGCCGATCGGGCTGCGCCTGATCGGTAGGGGGCGGTGAGGTCGGCCGAAACGACCGCACAGCCCAGACGGAAAACGACGTACGGACACTTTGATGCGTAGCAGTGGCAACGGCAGGAACAGCAGCGGCGGCGGCAGCGGTCGCGGCGGACAGGGCGGGGGCCGGGGCGGCGGCTCCTACGGGGGCGGCTCGCGCGGTGGTGGCTCGTACGGCGGCGGCTCCGGCTCGTCGCGCGGTGGCCAGGGCTCGCGCGGCGGGTCCTACGGCGGCGGCTCGGGCTCCTCGCGGGGCGGCCAGGGCTCGCGCGGCGGCTCGGGCTCGTACGACCGCAGGGACGACCGGCGCGACGACCGCCGGGATGACCGCCGTGACGACCGTCGCTACCCGGACCGCCCGCTGCGGCCCGAGGAGCGGCGCTACGACCGCCCCGAGTACGGCGGCGGCCCCAACGCCACCCCCGCGCGCGGCGGCTACGCCGGGCGCCGTCCCGGCCCGGCCCCGC
>NZ_JBEYVJ010000521.1:0-4122 GCF_040643935.1 Kitasatospora sp. NPDC047058
GCGGCGGCGCCCCCGGCGGCGGCCCGGACCTGCGGGCGATGCTGCTGCCGGTGGAGCGCCCCGAACACCCGCTGGACAGCCCCACCCCGGGCTACGCTGCGGTGTTCGCGCTGGAGTATGCGCTGGCCCGGCTCTGGCGCTCCCTGGGCGTCGAGCCGGAGGCGATGATCGGGCACAGCCTCGGCGAGTACGTCGCCGCGTGCCTGGCGGGCGTCTTCTCGCTGCCCGACGCCCTGCACGTGGTGGTGGAGCGCGCCCGGCTGATCGAGCGGCAGGGCGAGGGCGCCATGCTCGCGGTGCCGCTGTCGGAGGAGGAGGCGGTCCGTCACACCGGGCCGGACGTCTGCCTCGCCGCGGTGAACGGACCGCGCACCTGCGTGCTCTCCGGGACCGTCGATGCGATCGAGGCGGTGGCCCACGCGCTGCTGGAGAACGGGATCGCGTCGCGCCGGCTGCCCACCCGGTTCGCCTTCCACTCGCCGATGATGGATGGCGCGGTCGACCCGTACGAGCGGCTGGTCCGCCAGGTCCGGCTGGCCGCGCCGCGGATCCCCTTCGTCTCCAACGTCTCCGGCACCTGGATCACCGCCGAGGAGGCCACCGACCCGCGGTACTGGGCCGAGCACCTGCGGCGCACCGTCCGGTTCGCGGACGGGACCGCCACGCTCTGGTCGGTGCCGGACGTGCTCGTGGTGGAGGTCGGACCCGGCCGGACCCTGGCCACCGGGATCCTGCAGCACCCGGCCGCCGCGGCCGTCGCCGACCGCGTCGTGGTGCACTCGCTGCCGGGCGCCTTCGACCGGGAGAGCGACCGGGCGACCCTGCTGCAGGCCGCCGCCCGGCTGTGGCTCGCCGGCCGCTCCTGCCCCTTCCCCGACCAGGCCGGGGCACCGAGGGTCCCGCTGCCCACCTACCCGTTCCAGCGCCGCCGCTACTGGATCGAGCCCGCCACGGCGACGGCCTCCGCCTCCGCCGCTGCCTCCGCGGCCCCGGTGCGGCGCCGCGAGGTGTCCGCGTGGTTCCACGCACCGTCCTGGCGCCAGACGGCGCCGGTCGCCCCGGCGGCGGGGGAGCGGCTGGCCGCGCACGACTGGCTGGTCTTCGTGGACGCCACCGGCGTCGGCGCCGGGATCGCCGAGGGCCTGGAGCAGGCCGGCGCGCGGGTGCGCACCGTCGTCGCCGGCAACGAGTGGAGCCGCAAGGGCGACGGCGTGTACGTCCTCGACCCCGACCGGCCGGAGCACTACGCCGAGCTGGCCCGCGCCCTGCGCGACGAGGGCGGACTGCCCGACCGGCTGGTCCACTGCTGGGGCGTCGGCGAGGACGCCGGCCGCCCGATGGCGCCAGAGACCGTCCGGGACCTGCTGCGGCGCGGATTCGACTCGCTGGTGCAGTGGGCCCAGGCCGTCGAGCCGGAGCTGATGGCGGCGGCCCCGCAGCGCTGGGACGTGGTCACCAGCGAGGTCCTCGCGGCCACCGGCGAGGAGGACCTGTGCCCGCCGAAGGCCACCGTGCAGGGCATCTGCCGGGTGCTCCCACAGGAGTACCCCTCGCTCACCTGCGTCCACCTGGATCTCGCCCTCACGGGTGGGGAGCCCGGACCGGGGGCCGTCGAGCGGATCCTGGAGGACCTCGCCCGCCCCGCCGCCGAGCGCACCCTCGCCCTGCGCGGCAACCGCCGGTGGACGCCGGCGTTCGTTGCCGCCGAACCGCTGCCCCGGTTGGGCGCCGCGGTCCGCCCGGGCGGGGTCTACCTGATCACCGGAGGCCTGGGCAAGATCGGCCTGGTCGTGGCCCGGGCGCTCGCCGACCGCGAGCGCGTCAGGCTGGTCCTGCTCGGCCGCGCCGGCCTGCCGCCCCGCGAGGACTGGGACGACCCCGCGCTGCCGGCCGCCGCGGCCGGGACGGTCGCCGCGGTCCGCGCGCTGGAGGACCTCGGCAGCGAGGTCGTGGTGGTCGCGGCCGACGTCTCCGACCGGGACGCGATGCGCGCGGTGAAGGAGAACCTCGTCCGGGAGTACGGCCGCGTCGACGGGCTGGTGCACTGCGCCGGGACCACCGGCGCGGCGGCCCACCGGGTGGTCGCGGACCTCGGCGAGCAGGAACGGGCCTGGCACTTCGCCCCGAAGCTGTACGGCACCTACGTGCTGGAGGAGGTGCTGGCCGACCAGCGGCTCGACTTCGCGATCCTCTGCTCCTCGATCGCCTCGCTGCTCGGCGGTCTCGGCTTCGGCGCCTACGCGGCCGCGAACGCGGCCCTGGATGCCTTCGCCCAGAACCGGCACGGCGTCGGCGGGCAGCCCTGGACGAGCGTCAACTGGGAGGCGTGGCGCTTTCCGGGGACGGGCGGGGACGGCGACGGCATCGGGGCGGCGATCCAGGAGATGGCCCTCAGCCCCGAGGAGGGCCGGCAGGTCACGGACGCGCTGCTGCTCGGCGCTGCGCAACCGCAGGTCGTCGTCTCCACCACCGACCCGGCCCGGCGCCGCGAGCAGTGGACCGCCCCGGTCGCGCAGGCGCCGGCCATGTCCCGCCGGCGCCACGAGCGGCCCAACCTGCGCAACCCGTACGTGGCACCGGAGAGCGGCACCGAGCTGCAGGTCGCCGAGATCTGGCAGGAACTGCTCGGGGTGCAGGCGGTCGGAGTGCACGACAACTTCTTCGAACTGGGCGGCAGTTCGCTGCTGGGCCTGCAGGTCGTCCACCGGCTGCGGCAGGACCTGGCCCTAGCGGTGCCGCTCACCGTCGTGTACGAGGGCCCGACCGTTCGCTCCCTCGGCCGGCTGGTCGACGAGCTCCGGGCGGCGGAGTGACAACCGCCGCCACCACCACGCACCCGTCACCCCTCACCCGCGATACCGAAGGCGGTAGCACCTTGCCCATCACCAGGATCGGCGTCATCGGCGCCGGCACCATCGGACGGGGCGTGGCCCAGTCCCTCGCCCAGTCCTCCTACGAGGTGACCCTCGTGGACATCTCCAAGAGCCAGCTCGCCTCCGCGCGGGCCCAGATCGAGCAGGACCTGCTGATGCAGGGCCTGTTCCGCCGGGACCTCCCAGAGACCGACCCGGCGGCGGTGCTCGGCCGGATCACCGACGCCACGGAGCTGGACGCCCTGGCCGACGTCGACTTCGTGGTGGAGAACGTCACCGAGAACTGGGACGTCAAGCGCGAGGTCTACGAGCGGATCGACACCGTCTGTCGGCCCGGGGTGGTGTTCGGGGTCAACACCTCGGCGGTCCCGATCACCCGCGTCGCCTCGGTCACCGGCCGGCCGGAGCAGGTCCTGGGGCTGCACTTCATGAACCCGGTGCCGCTCATGGACACCGTCGAGGTGGTCCGCGGCCACCACACCTCGGACGAGACCATCGCCACCGCGCTCGGCGTGCTCGACACCGCGGGCAAGGAGGGCATCGTCGTCCAGGACCTGCCCGGCTTCGTCACCAACCGGGTGCTGATGCTGACCATCAACGAGGCCGTCTTCTGCGTCCAGGACCAGGTCGCCACCGCCGAGCAGGTCGACCGGATGTTCAAGGGCTGCTTCGGTCACCGGATGGGCCCCCTGGAGACGGGCGACCTCATCGGCCTGGACACCATCCTGAACTCGCTGACGGTCATGTACGAGAGCTTCCGGGACTCCAAGTACCGGCCCGCCCCGCTGCTCCAGAAGATGGTCGACGCCGGCCTGCTCGGGCGCAAGACGTCGCGCGGTTTTTACACGTACCAGTAGACCCCCTTTCCCTTCAGGAGGAACACCCGCATGTCGAACGACGACGTGAAGATCCGCATCAAGACGTTCCTGGCCCCGCACCTGGGCGGCGACGAACTGGCCGACGGCGACGACATCTTCGCCCTGGGCTACGTGAACTCCCTGTTCGCCATGCAGCTCGCGCTCTTCCTGCAGCGCGAGTTCTCCCTGCAACTGGAGTCACAGGACATGGAGTTCGACAACTTCCGTTCGGTCGAAGGACTGGCCCGGCTGGTCCGGTCGAAGACCGCCGCGGCCGCGTGACCGCCCGGCCCCGGCGAGCCGTTACGACCGGGCGGTCGGGCTGGAGCGCGAACGGCTCGTCTACCGGGTGATGCTGGAGCGCGAGCACGGCGGAGACTGGCGCAAGGCAC
>NZ_JBEYVJ010000522.1:0-4117 GCF_040643935.1 Kitasatospora sp. NPDC047058
GCCCATGCCCTGGCCCGCGCCGCCCACGAGGGCGCTGAGGACCAGCGGCGGCAGGGTGGTCGACGCGAGCGAGACGGCGAGCAGGGCCAGTCCGGCGATGAGGACCAGGCAGCCGAGCGGGATGGCCCGCGCACTGCCGAGCCGGGGGACCAGCAACTGGCCGAGGGTGGAGGCGAAGAAGGCCGTGAAGACGAGGAGGCCGACGGCCGCGCGGTTGTGGATGCCCAGGTCCTCCGCGAGGAACGCGGGGCTGACGGAGGTGAACACGCCCAGCAGGGAGAAGCCGGCGAAGGCGGCGATCCCCGCCGGGACGAACACCCCGCGCACCTCGGGCGGCAGTGCGGGCCGCCGCGGCCGGGCGGTGCGCAGCGGGCTGGCGTCGGGGACCGTCTCCGGCAGGAGCCAGGTGACCGTGAACGAGGCGGCGAGCAGGACCAGGTGCACGACGAACGGCAGGACCAGGGGGTAGGGCGCGTACTCGGCGAGCAGGCCGGACAGCAGCGGTCCGCAGCCCAGCCCGCCCATGTTGGCGGCGGTCGCGACGAACCCGGCGCGGGCCCGGCGCCCGGGCGGGGCGAGTTCCAGCACGTACGCGGTGGCGGTGCCGGTGAACAGGCCTGCCGACAGCCCGGACAGCAGCCGGCCCAGGAAGAGCAGCGGCAGGCCCTGCTCGGCGAGGAAGGCGACGGCGCTGCCGGCCGCGAGCGCCAGCCCGCAGAGCAGGACGGGCCGGCGGCCGACGGAGTCGGAGACGTTGCCGAAGAGCAGCAGGACACCGATCACGCCGAAGGCGTAGACGGCGAACACGACCGTCACCGTCAGTTCGGAGAAGCCGATCTCCTCCTGGTACAGCCCGTAGAGCGGGGTGGGCAGGGTGGTGCCCGCCATGCAGACGGCGAAGGCGGCGGCGGCTCCGAGGTAGGCCGAGCGGCCCGCGGCGGCAGGCCGGCCGGTCCGGCGATCAGTCATCCGCCCACCGTAGGCAGCCGGCCCCGGCGGGCGCGGGCCCGGCAGGGCCGCGTGCGCCGGATGGCCGCGCCCGGCCGCCCCGGGCGAGGGTGTGACGGCGTGACGGCGTGAGGGCGCTTCCGGCCCCCGGCGGGCTGCTCCGTCCGGAGGGCCGTCCGGCGCGGCGCGCGCCGTCCCCGCCGGGCCGGCTGGCTACTGTCGAGGTCCGTCCGGCTCCACTTCGGGAGAACGATGCCGAACGACCGTACTCTCCGCTCACGTTGGCTGGGCACCGCCGTGGGGTTCTGTCTGCTCGCGTCCGTGCTGTCGGGCTGCGGGAGCAGCGGGCAGGGCGGCCCGGTGACGCTGAACTGGTACAACTTCCCCGACGACTCCGGGGCGCTGCAGGAGGCCGCCGACCGCTGCGGCCGGCAGTCCGGCGGCCGGTACTCCGTCAAGTACAACAAGCTGCCGCGCGGCGCCGACGGCCAGCGCCAGCAGCTCGTGCGCCGGATGGCCGCGCACGACGCCGGGGTGGACATCCTGGGCCTGGACGTCACCTGGCCGGCCGAGTTCGCCGAGGCCGGGTGGATCCGGGAGTGGACTGGGCCGGCGAAGGAGCAGGCCGTCGCCGACACGCTCTCGGCGGCGGTGCAGACCGCGACCTGGCGGGACCGGCTGTACGCGGCGCCGTACAACTCCAACACGCAGCTGCTCTGGTACCGGGACGACCTGGTGCCCACCCCGCCGAAGACCTGGACCGAGATGCTGACCCAGGCCGACGCGCTGGCGAAGCAGGGCAAGCCGCACTACGTCGAGATCCAGGGCGCCCAGTACGAGGGGCTGACGGTCTGGTTCAACACGCTGGTCACCAGCGCGGGCGGCTCGATCCTCACGCCGGACGCGCAGGCCCCCTCGCTCGGTCCGCCCGCCGTCGCCGCCGCCACGGTGATGCACGACACCGCCACCTCGGCGGCCGCCGACCCCTCCCTGCCCAACCAGATGGAGGACCAGAACCGGCTGGCGATGGAGTCCGGTACCGCCGCGTTCGAGCTCAACTACCCGTTCGTGTATCCGTCGATGAAGGCCAACCAGCCCGAGCTGTTCCAGCACTTCCGCTGGGCGCCGTACCCCGCCGTCCTGCCCGACCGGCCGGCCACCGTCACGATCGGCGGGATCGACCTCGCCGTGGGCGCGTACGGCCGGCATCCGGACCTCGCCTTCGAGGCCGTCCTGTGCCTGCGCGACCGCGAGAACCAGCTCACCAACGCCCTCAAGGGCGGCCTGCCGCCGTCCCTGCGCAGCCTGTACCAGGCGGCCGAGCTGACCGAGAGCTACCCGTTCGCCGCGGAGGTGCTGACCGCGCTGGACAACGCCAGCCTGCGCCCCAAGACGCCCGCCTACCAGAACGTGTCCATCGCCATCTCGCACACCCTCTCACCGCCCGCCGACATCCGCCCGGAGAGCACCGTGGCCGACCTCCGGGGGCAGATCGAGGACGCGCTCGGGTCCAAGGGGCTGATTCCGTGACACCGTCCACCGCGCTCGGCGACACCGCCGGGCGGAAGACCGCCGAGCTGTCCGAGGGCGCCCGGCAGGAGCGCCGGCTGGGGCTGCTGCTCTGCGCGCCGGCCGCGATCGTCATGCTGGCGGTCACCGCGTACCCGATCGGGTACGCGGTCTACCTCTCGCTGCAGCGGTACGACCTGCGCTTCCCGCAACAGGCGCACTGGGTGGGGCTCGCCAACTACGGTGCGGTGCTCAGCTCGCCGTTCTGGTGGCAGGCCCTGTGGGTCACCGTGCTGATCACGGTGGTGTCGGTGGCGATCGAACTCGTCCTGGGCATGGCGCTGGCCCTGGTGATGCACCGCGCGGTCTTCGGGCGCGGCACCGTCCGTACGGCGGTCCTGGTCCCGTACGGCATCGTGACCGTGGTCGCGGCCTACTCCTGGCAGTACGCCTGGACGCCGGGGGTCGGCTACCTCGCGGCGCTGCTGCCCGAGGGCAGCGCCCCGCTGACCGACCAGTGGCAGGCGATCGGCCTGATCATCCTGGCCGAGGTGTGGAAGACGACGCCGTTCATGGCCCTGCTGCTGCTCGCGGGCCTCGCCCTGGTGCCGGACGAGACGGTGCGGGCGGCGATGGTGGACGGCGCGACCTTCGGGCAGCGCATGCGGCTGGTGGTCCTGCCCCTGATGAAGCCGGCCATCCTGGTCGCCCTGCTCTTCCGGACCCTGGACGCCTTCCGCATCTTCGACAACATCTACGTGCTGACCGGTGGGTCCAACGACACCGGATCGGTCTCGATCCTGGGCTACGACAACCTCTTCACCGCCCTCAACCTGGGCATCGGATCGGCGATCTCGGTGCTGATCTTCATCTGTGTGGCGATCATCGCCCTCGTGTTCATCAAGGTCTTCGGCGCGGCCGCGCCGGGTGGCGAACCGGAGCGCCGATGAGCAGCAGGACCCGCACCCTGACCGGCTGGGGCTTCGCCAACCTGGTCGTCATCCTCTACGCGCTGTTCCCGGTGTGGTGGATCGTGGCGTTGTCGTTCAAGGAGCCGAGCACGCTCACCGACGGCGACTTCATCCCGCGCGAGTGGACGTGGGAGAACTACCGGGGGATCTTCCAGACCTCGGAGTTCACCCGCGCGCTGGTCAACTCGATCGGGATCTCGGTGATCGCCACCACCATCGCCGTGGTGCTCGGCACCATGGCGGCCTACGCGGTGGCCCGGCTGCGGTTCCCCGGGAAGCGGCTGCTGATCGGGGTGTCCCTGCTGATCGCGATGTTCCCGCCGATCTCGCTGGTCTCCCCGCTGTTCAACATCGAGCGGGTGCTCGGCATCTTCGACACCTGGACGGGCCTGATCATCCCCTACATGACGTTCTCCCTCCCGCTCGCGATCTACACCCTGTCGGCGTTCTTCCGGGAGATCCCCTGGGACCTGGAGAAGGCGGCGAAGGTCGACGGCGCCACGCCGTGGCAGGCGTTCCGGCTGGTCATCGCCCCGCTGGCGGCCCCGGGGGTGTTCACCACCGGGATCCTCGTCTTCATCTTCTGCTGGAACGACTTCCTGCTCGTCCTGCTGGTCGCCTCCCTGATGGGGCGGCTGTGACGCCCCGGACCCGGCACGGCCGCCGGCCCGCGCACCCCTGAGGCCCGC
>NZ_JBEYVJ010000523.1:0-4096 GCF_040643935.1 Kitasatospora sp. NPDC047058
TGACCGCCATCGCGACGGCCGGCCGGCAGGGCAGACGCATGATCGTCTCGTCTCTTGATCGGAAGGTATGACCGACCCTGTGACTATGCGCCGCCCCCCGCCACCCCCCTCGGCCCCACGCCCGGGAACCCGCCCGGCTCACCCGGAGGGCGATGCGCCGACGGCGCGGGGCAGGCCTCGCCGCCCGGGAGAGGGGCGACGGGGCCTCAGCCCATGCTGCTTCGGACGGTTCCGGACCCGCCCTCGCGGACGGCGGCGACGGAGGACTGATGACTACTAAGGGTGAGCGGGGTGCAGCTGCCGGGGGCGAAACGGCTGTTGGCACCGAGCGCGGGGCGGAGGACAATGGAATGGTCCCATCGCATGGGGAGGGACGACATGACCGACCCCGTGGACAAGAGCGGTTCCAGAGACATCGAAGGACCGCAGGACCCGATCGTCGAAAGGCTCCGCCCCGACCCGTCGCGGCTGCCTGAAGCAGGGCTGACGATGCACGGGTTCCTGGGCGACAGCGATCAGTCCGGCCGTCGAAGGCTCTACCTCACGACGAAGCTCGACTACTTCGTCGAGTTCTCCGTCCACGACGTCCTGGACAGCGCACGGATCCCCGCCGAGAGCCCGCCGTTCCACGGCACCGAGGCCACCCGCATCACGCTGCGCAAGGGCGCCGAGATCGCGTACACGCACAGCACGTCGGTGCGCCCGCCGGACGAGTTCGACCTTGATGTCCGGCGCCGGCGGATCCCGCGGCGTCGGCCCTCACGGCCGTTCCGCGCGGCCGACGACGACGGCCTCCGGACGTGGCACTGCGAGCATGACCAGTGGACGAACACCGACTTCATGTTCGAGTGCCATTCGCAGCAGTTCTGGACCTGCACCTGCTACGAGTCGTTGGGATCCTGTGTCAACACCTGCGACCCGACGACGTGCGGAGGATGCCTCCCGTCGGACGGATGCGAGGACAGGACCATCAGCTGCATCGAGACGGCCTGCAGTCCCGCCTGCTGAGGCCGGACAGCGCCGGCCGCCACGGCGCCGGCCGCACCATCCCGACCAGCTTCCGGGAGGTCGGATGCCGGGGTCCGGAACCCGTCGTCGAGAGCGTCTTCGTTCCCGGCCCGGCGGCCTCGACGCACCCCGGCGAAGCGCAGCCCTGTTCGTCGCGCGCGATGTCGCCGTGCGCGCCGCCGACCGGAACCGCATCGCCCGGTCGCTGCCGCTCGCCCGCCGTCAGACGCGCCATCCGGAGTCGGTCCGCTGGAGCCCGTGGGGGCTCGCCGCCGGCAGTGCCGGCATCGCGCTGATGTGTTCCTATCTCGACCAGTGCCTCCCGGAGGAGGGATGGGACGCGATCGGCCACGGATTCCTCGCCGACGGGGCGGACGCCCTGGGCCGCGGGAGGCCGACGCGCCCCGGCCTCTTCGACGGGCTCAGCGGTTTCGCCTTCGCGGTGGAGTCGCTGAGCCGGAACGGCGACCGCTATCAGCACCTGCTCAGTGCCGTCGACGAGCTGCTCGCCCCACGGGCGGCGGCCGTCGCGGCAAAGCTGGACGTGGGTGCGGACGGCGTGCCGACGAGCACGTACGACACCGTCAACGGGGCGAGCGGCGTGGCGGCCTATCTCCTGAGACGCGATCCGTTCGGCGTGCTTCCACAGGTTCTGACCGCCCTGGTGCGCCGTTCCCGGCCGGACCCCCACGGCGCACCCCGATGGGCCACCCCACCGGGGATGCCGACCTCCGAGGCCATGCGCCGCGCCTACCCGTCAGGACAGCTCAACTGTGGTTTGGCGCACGGCATACCCGGGGTCCTGGCAGTGCTGTCCCTCGCCGCGCGCGCCGGCCACGAAGTCCCCGGTCAGATCGACGCGGTGCGCTCTCTCGCCCGATGGCTGCTGGCACAGCGGGTCGACGACGCGTGGGGAGGGAGCTGGCCCGACGCCGTGCCGCCGGCACCCGACGGCCGGGAGGTGCCCCGGCGCACCGCCGTCGCCACGCGAGGCGCATGGTGCTACGGGAACCCCGGGGTCGCCCGGTCCCTGTGGCTGGCCGGCCAGACCCTGGACGACGACGAGCTGCGACGCTCGGCGGTCGAAGGGGTGATGAGCGTGCTGCGACGCCCCGTCGAACTGCGGTACCTCAGCTCTCCCACCTACTGCCACGGTTGGGCAGGGCTGCTCGGCATCGTCCTGCGGTTCTCCCGGGAGACCGCGTCGGGCCCGCTCGAAGGCGCGGCCAGCGCGCTCGTCGACCGGCTGCTCGGAGCCTACGACCCGGAACTGCCGTTCGGATACGCCTCCTTGGAGGCCGGGGATACCGCCGTGGACCGCGCCGGAGTGCTGGACGGTGCCGCCGGTGTCGCCATGGCCCTCATGGCCGCGGCTGCCGACGTCGAGCCGGCCTGGGACCGGATGTTCCTTCTGTCATGACCGGCCCCCCGCTTGCACGGGCGCGGCCACGACCGCCGGCCCGCCTTGCGCGAAGCACTCGGATGCGTGCTGCCACGGACCAACTCCTCCCGCCCGAGTGCCCCCGGCCGGCTGTGCCCGTGGTGGGCGCAGCCGGCCCGGCGGCCGCCGCGTCGTCAGGTGCGCTCGATCTCGACCTTGGTGATCACGACGTCCTCGACCGGGCGCTCGTCCTCGGTCGGTGCGGCGGCGATGGCGTCGACCACGGCCTTCGACGCTGCGTCGGCGACCTGGCCGAAGATCGTGTGCTTGCGGTTCAGGTGGGCGGGGGTGCCGACGGTGATGAAGAACTGCGAGCCGTTGGTGCCCGGGCCGGCGTTGGCCATGGCGAGCAGGTACGGCTTGGTGAAGAACAGCTCCGGGTGGAACTCGTCGGCGAAGGCGTAGCCCGGGCCGCCGGTGCCGGTGGCGGTCGGGTCGCCGCCCTGGATCATGAAGCCGGCGATCACGCGGTGGAAGACCGTGCCGTCGTAGTACGGGCCGCTGCCGGGCTCCCCGGTCCGGGGGTCGGTGTAGTCGCGGGTCCCCTCGGCGAGCTCGACGAAGTTCCGCACCGTCTTCGGCGCGTGGAACTGGAACAGCTCCAGCCGGATCGGTCCCCGGGTGGTGTGCAGGGTCGCGAAGAGCCCCTTGGCCATGAAAACTCCTTGGTTCGGATCATCGGATCGGGGCCACTCTGCCACCATCCGTCCGGGGAGGCGGGAGCGGCGTGGGAGGCTGTCGGTCGTACGCGTCCCCGATCCCGACCAGGAGCCCACCCCATGGACCGTCCGCCGGCTGCCGCCCTGCGCCTCGACGCCACCGTCTCCGGGCACCCGGCCGGCATCCTGGACGCCGCCGAGCAGGCCGAACGGCGGGGCATGGACCGGCTGATGGTCCCCGAGACCGCCTACGACCCGTTCCTCCAGCTGGCCCGGGCGGCCGACCGGACCAGCGGCATCGAGCTGGCCACCGGCGTCGCCGTCGCGTTCGCCCGGACGCCGATGACGCTCGCCTACCAGGCCTGGGGCCTGCACGCGGCCTCCGGCGGGCGGGCCGTCATCGGCCTCGGCTCGCAGGTCAAGCCGCACATCGAGAAGCGCTTCGGCATGCCGTGGGACCGGCCCGCCGCCCGGATGCGCGAGTACGTCCACGCGGTGCGGGCGATCTGGCAGAGCTGGCAGACCGGGGAGCGGCTGCGCTTCCGCGGCGACTTCTACACCCATACCGTGATGACCCCGGTCTTCGCCCCCGACCCGGTCCCGGCCGGTGTGCCGCGGATCCTGCTGGCGGGCGTCGGGCCGCTGATGGTCCGGGCGGCCGGGGCGGTCGCGGACGGCTTCCTCAGCCACCCCTTCACCTCCGTCGGCTACCTGACCGGGCAGGTGCTCCCCGCCCTCGCCGAGGAGCGGGCCCGGGCCGAGGCCGGGGGCGCCGCCTGGACCGGCCGCCCGTTCGAGGTCGTCGGCCAGGTGCTGACCGCCACCGGGCGCACCGAGGAGGAGCTGGCCGCCAACCGGGCCGCGCTGTGCGAACGCCTCGCGTTCTACGCCTCCACCCCCGCCTACCATGTCGAAGGACGGCTGCGAGCGGCCGGGCTGCCACTCGTCGGCCGGCCAGTACCGGGAGGAGTCCGGGGTGAGCACCTCG
>NZ_JBEYVJ010000524.1:0-4093 GCF_040643935.1 Kitasatospora sp. NPDC047058
TGCTGTGATCTATCCTTATGGGTCTGTGTGGGGGGGGGCGGGGGCCCCCCCCCCCGCCCCAAACTCATTGCACTTGCCGTGCAATCCGAACATTTGGACTCACCGTGCAAAAATGTCAAAGCAAGAGCGGTGAACCACGTGACAAGACCCTGCGACACCGGGCCGGCTGGACGGCCGGTCGCGCCCCCGGCGTCTCACCGTCGGGGGCGCGAACGCCGGCCGGCCGTGCCCTGGTGAACCCTGCAGCCCGGCGGCGGTGGCCGCGTCACGCCGGGTGGACGAGGCGGTTCTCGTAGGCGAAGATCACGGCCTGGATCCGGTCGCGGAGTTCGAGCTTCTGCAGGATCCGCCCCAGATGGGACTTCACGGTCGCCTCCGCGAGGTACAGGGTGGCCGCGATCTCGGCGTTGGACAGGCCGCAGCCCACCTGGACGAGCACCTCCCGCTCACGGGCGCTGAGCCGGCCCAGGCGCTCGTCGCGGACGGCGGCGCGGCCGTCGGGGATGTGCGGGCGGAGGTCCTCCAGCAGGCGGCGGGTGATCCGCGGGGAGAGCACCGCGTCGCCCGCGGCGACGTTGCGTATCGCGGTGAGGAGCTCCTCGGGCCTGGTGTTCTTCAGCAGGAAGCCCGACGCTCCGGCGTTGAGTCCGGCGAAGGCGTACTCGTCCAGGTCGAAGGTGGTGAGGATCAGCACCCGGCTCTGCGGGGAGACCCGGACGACCTGCCGGGTCGCCTCGATCCCGTCGGTCCCGGGCATCCGGACGTCCATGAGGACGACATCGGGGCGCAGCTCCCGGGCGAGGTGGACCGCCTGGCCGCCGTCCGCGGCCTCGCCGACCGGTGCCATGTCGGGCTGGGCGTCCAGGACCGTGCTGAAGGCCATGCGGAGCAGCGCTTCGTCGTCGGCGATCAGGATGCGGATCGTCATGCGGACGCCGCTCCGCTGCTGCCGAGGAACAGGCGGGTGTGGACTCCCCAGCCGCCGCCCGGAAGCGGTCCGGCCCGCAACGTCCCCCCGTAGGCGGCCGAGCGCTCGCGCATGCCGGGGATGCCGTGGCCGGACGGTGTGGCGGCGGGAGGTGGCGGGCAGGGGCCGCTGTCGGTGACGTCCACGGTGACGGTCTCGGCCGCGCACCGTATCCGGACCTGCGCGTGGGTTCCCGCGGGTGTGTGCTTGAGGGTGTTGGTCAAGGCTTCCTGTACCAGGCGGTAGACGGTGAGTTGTGCGGTGGCGGGTACGTGGGTGTGGCCGCCGTGCACGTCGAGGCGGGTCGGCAGCCCGGCGGCGCACATCTGGTCGGCGAGGGTTGCCAGTTGTGCGATGCCGGGCAACGGGTGGCGGTCCGCGTCCGGTTCGTCGGTCCGCAGGATGCCCAACGAGCGCCGCATGTCGGTCAGGGCCTGCCGGCCCGTCTCGGAGATCTGGAGCATCGCGGTGGTGGCCCGGTCGGGCGACCGGTGCTGCGCGTAGACGGCGGCGTCGGTGAGCGCGACCATGACGGACAGGTTGTGGGTGACGATGTCGTGCATCTCCCGGGTGATCCGTGTCCTCTCCTCGGCGACGGCCAGTCGCGCCTGCTGTTCCTGCTCCTGCTCCAGGCGTGCGGCGCGTTCCTCCAGGGCCGCGAGGTAGGCGCGTGTGGTCCGCACGTTCACACCGAGGACGGCGGCGGCCACGACCATCGCGGTGACCGCGACGAAGGGGGTCAGGAATGCGCCTTCCGGGGCCCAGCGCAGGCAGGCCAGCAGGACGCCCGCCTCCACGACGGCGCCGGCGACGAGTGCGCCGCGCCGGCCCGTGTGCGCGGCGGCCGTGTAGAGGGCCACCAGCACGGCGATGTCCGCCGGGAGTTGGACGTTCATCAGCCACTGGACGAAGGCCGCGGCCGCCACGGCGCCGAACACCGTGAGCGGGGCCCGGCGCCGCCACAGCAGGGGCAGCGCCAGGGCGGCGGTGAGGGCCACGGCCACCGGCAGCTCCTGCGGGGCGTGCGTGGTGATGACGTTGCAGAGGAGGAGCGCCGGCAGCAGCGCGTCCCACAGCACGGGCGGCAGCCGGGAGCCCCGCCGCCCGGCGGCTGTCGCCAGTCGGGCCGCTCGGCCGGAGGCCAGGTCGGCGTACGTGGTCAGCCGTGAGGCCGTCCGCGCCCACCGCACCCGGTAGCGGTCCCGGTATCGGTCCCGCCGCCGGTCCCGGTCCCGGTCCCGGTAGCGTGCCCGGTGGGCATCGGCGGGTTCCGCGGCCGCCTCGGTCATCGCACGTCCCTGTCGCTTGAGCATGACGGCGGCCCCGGCCGGGGCCGCCACCGCGGCCAGCCGGATCCGGGGCGAGTACGGGGAACGTACGTCTCGCTCCGCCCGGCACGTACCGCGGCCCTGTCACCGTAGGCCGCGGGCCCCGCGCTGCGCATGAGTCCACCGGCTGATCGCACCGTGCCGGGATACGACTGCAGGAGGAGTCCCGCTGCCTCCCGTGGTCGCAGTACGGCCGCTGATCCGGCGTGCCCGACTGCTCCTCCGGTTGCACGGGGACCACCACGGACGGCGACCCCGGTGGGGCACGACGGCGACCCGGGACCGATGTGGCGGCGCACGCCCGGCGCCGACCATGGCCGGGTGACCGAGATCATCACGGGACTGGACATGTCCCCCCTCGAAATCCTCGCCCTGCTGGGTGCCGTCGCGCTGGTGACGGCGCGTTGGCTGCCCCCCGCCGCCCGCCCGCGCGTCACGATCGCGGCGGGAGCGGTTCTCGTGCCGTCCGCGATCGTGCTGGGTGCGACGGCGGGGATCCGCTGGCAGCTGCTGCCGGTCCTGGCGGGCGCCGCCCTCGCGTCGCCGTTCGCCCTCTCCCCCCTGCTGCGACGCCGTCCCGGCCGGCCGGCGTGGCGGGCCCGCTGGTGGCTGGCGTTGCCGGGATCGGCGGCCTGCGTCGGCCTGATCGCCACGGGCCCGGTGGCCGCCTGGGCCTTCCCCGTCCCGGTGTTCCCCGAACCGTCGGGCGCCTTCGCGGTCGGCACCCGCGTGGTGCAGTGGACCGACCCAGGCCGTCCCGAGACCTTCACCGCCGATCCGGGCGACCGGCGCACGGTCGTCGTCCAGCTCTGGTATCCCGCGCAGGAGCACCCCGCAGGCGCGCAGCGGGCCCAGTACCTCGGACGCACCGAGGACGAGGCGCGCACCGTCTCCGAGGCCCTCGCCGGCGGAGTCGGCCTGCCGGGTTTCCTGGTCGACGGTGTTCCGCGTGCCCGCTCCCGGTCGGTCTTCGACGCCCCGGTGGCCGGTGGTGGCGAACGGTTCCCGGTCGTCCTGTTCTCTCCCGGGTCGGGCGGGGTGCGCACCCAGAACACCGCCTGGGCGGAGGAACTGGCCAGCCACGGCTATGTGGTCGCCGCCCTCGACCACCCGTACGACTCCGCCGCCGTCGTCCTCGCCGACGGCCGGACGATCACCACCGAGACCGCCTCCAGCGGCGATCCGGGCAAGGACGACGAACTGGCGGCCGGCTGGACGGCCGTTCGGGCCGCCGACCTCGGCTTCGTCCTCAGCCGGCTGGACGGTCTGAACCGCGGTGAGACCGCCGACCCGCTGACCGGCCGCCTGGACACCAGCCGGGTCGCGGTGACCGGCCACTCCATGGGCGGTGCCGCCGCCCTCCAGGCAGCCCGGCAGGACCGCCGGTTCGACGCCGTCATCGACCTGGACGGCTACCCCCACGGCCCCGTCTCGCCCGCCCTCGACCAGCCGACGCTCGCGCTCACCCAGGCCATCACCTCGGGGACCGACCCGCGCTACCTCCCCCGCCTGACCGAGGCGCTCCAGGCCGGCACCGCGACGAACTACCGGCTCACCATCCCCGGCGCCGCACATCTCACGTTCATGGACGGCCCCCTGTACCTGCCGCCCGTGCCCACGATCGTCGGCTCGCTGGGCCGCACCGAGAGCCCGCGCGTCGTCGCCGCAGCCACCCTCGCCTTCCTGGACGCCGTCCTGCGAGGCAAGCCCGGCGACCTGGCCGGCGTTCTGCCGGCCTACCTGGTCCTCGCGGCCGTGGCCTGGCTGCTGGCGGCGCTCTTCCTGCTCCCCTACCTGG
>NZ_JBEYVJ010000525.1:0-4092 GCF_040643935.1 Kitasatospora sp. NPDC047058
CTGAGGGCGGCGCCGGGGACGAGCGGACGTCCGCGCCGGGGTGGCCGCGGCCGACCGGGTCACCGACCTGGTCGGACAGGTCGGACGGGACCTGGAGCGCGCCCGGGCCGGCGCCGAGCTGCCGCCCGCCGAGCTGGCGGGCCGACCCGCGTTCGTCTTCCACGACGGCCCGCCGGCGGACCCGGCGCCCGGGGCCGGGGACGCGGTGCCCGGCGAGCTGGAGCTGCACGGCGCGGCGACGGACGGCGCGCTGTCCCTCCGGCTGCGCTACGCCGCCGACGTGTTCGACCGGGCCACCGCCGACCGCGTGCTGCGCCACCTCCGGGTGCTGGCCGAGGCCGCCGCGGCGGCCCCCGCCGCGCCGGTCGCCGCCCTCCCGGTCCTCACCGAGGAGGAAGAGCGGACGGTCGCCGCGCTGAACGGCGTCCGCACCCCGCTGCCGGAGCTGACGTTCCACCAGCTCGTCGAGGTACAGGCGGCCCGTACCCCCGACGCGGTGGCCGTGCGCTCCGAGCGCGGGACCCTCACCTACCGGGAGCTGAACGGGCACGCCAACCGGCTGGCCCACCTGCTGCGCGAGGACGGGGTCGGGCCCGGGACCACGGTCGGGATCTGCATGGAGCGCGGCACCCGGATGGTGGTGGCGCTGCTGGGCGTGCTCAAGGCCCGGGGCGCGTACGTGCCGGTGGACCCGGCCGACCCGGCCGAGCGGCGCGACGGCATCCTGGCGGACGCCGAGGTGCGCCTCGTCCTGGCCGCCGACCAGGCCGCCGCGCCCGGGCACCGGACGGTGGCGCTGGACGAGGGCTGGACGGTGCTGGCGGGGCGGCCCGGCGTCGACACGCCCACCCCGGCCGAGGCGCTGGACGACGCGGCCTACCTGCTCTACACCTCCGGCTCGACCGGCCGGCCGAAGGGCGTGGTGGTGGAGAACCGCCAACTGGTCGGCTACACGGCGGCGGTGATCGACCGCTTCGGCATCGACACCCCGCTCAGCTGGGCCATGGTCCAGCCGCTGACCGTGGACTCCAGCGTCACCGCGCTGATGACCCCGCTGTGCACCGGCGGCGAGGTTCACCCGCTGTCCCGCGAGTGCGCGCTGGACGCGAACCGGCTGGCCGACTGGATGGCGGCCCGCGCCGTCGACTGCCTGAAGATCGCGCCCTCGCACCTGCGGGCGCTCCAGGTCTCGCCGCGCTTCGCGGAACTGCTGCCCCGCCGGCTGCTCGTGGTCGGCGGCGAGGCCTCCGAGTGGCGCTGGCTGACCGCGCTGCAGCGCGCCGTGCCGCACTGCCGGGTGTTCAACCACTACGGGCCGACCGAGACCACGGTGGGCGTCCTGACCCTGGCGGTGGCCGACCACCCGGACGCGGCCCACGAGACCGCGCCGATCGGCGTCCCGCTGCCCAACTCGCAGGCGTACGTGGTCGACGCGGTGGGCCGGCCGGTGCCGTACGGCGTGCCGGGCGAGCTGCTCGTCGGAGGGGTCAACGTGGCCCGGGGCTACCACCGGCAGGAGGACCTCACCGCGGCGGCCTTCGTCCCGGACACCCACGGCGGCGGCCCCGGGGCCCGGCTATACCGGACCGGCGACGTCGTCCGCCGGCTGGCCGACGGCTCGCTGGCCTTCCTGGGCCGGCGCGACGACCAGATCAAGATCCGGGGGTTCCGGGTCGCTCTCGGCGAGATCGAGGCGGCGCTGCTGAGCCACCCCGGGGTGCGCGGCGCCGTCGCGGTCGTCCGGGAGGACGCGCCGGGGGAGCGCCGGGTGGTCGCCTACACGGAGCCGCACCGGCCGGGGCTCGGTGCCGACGAACTGGAGCGCCACCTGCGGGAGCGGCTGCCCGCCCACATGGTCCCGCAGACCACCCTGGTGCTGGCCGCCCTGCCGCTCACCCCGCACGGCAAGGTCGACCGGTCGGCCCTGCCCGTCCCGGCGGGCCGGTCCGGCGCCGCCGGGCCGCAGCCGAAGGGCGAGACCGAGCGCCGGATCGCCCGGGCGTGGGCGGAGGTGCTGCGGGTGGACGCGGTGGGCGCGGACCGGAACTTCTTCGACGTCGGCGGGCACTCCCTGCTGCTCGTGGAACTCCAGCACCGGCTCCAGGAGATCGCCGGTCGGGAGATCGAACTGCTGGACCTCTTCCAGCACACGTCCGTCCGCGCCCAGGCCGCCTTCCTCGACGCGGCGCCGGATCCGGCTCCCGCCGCCGCGGCCCCCCGGCCCGAGGGAACCCAGCAGAACGCGCTCATGAAGCGCCGCCAACAGCAGTTGCGAGCGAAGCGAGGCCGTCATGCATGAGACACCGAGCAGCGGACCGGACCAGTTCGAGGACAGCCTGGACATCGCCGTGGTCGGCATGGCGGGCCGCTTCCCCAAGGCCCGTACCATCGACGAGTTCTGGCACAACCTCAGGAACGGGGTCTGCGCGGTCACCCGGTTCGACGAGCAGGAGCTCGCCGACCGCGGCGTCGGCCAGGAGACCCTGGCCGACCCGGACTTCGTGCCCGCCGGGTACCTGCTGGAGGAGAGCGACTCCTTCGACGCGGCCTTCTTCGGCTACTCGCCGCGGGAAGCCGAACTGATGGATCCCCAGCACCGGGTGCTGCTGGAGTGCGCCTGGTCCGCCCTGGAGAGCGCGGGGCTCGACGCGCGGCGCTACGACGGGCTGGTCGGGGTGTACGCGGGCGCCGGCAACAACACCTACCTGCTGGTCAACCTCGCCTCGCACCCCGACGCGGTGGAGGTGATGGGCGGCAACCAGCTGGTCATCGGCAACCGCTCGGACTTCCTGAGCACCCGGGTGTCGTACAAGCTCGGCCTCCATGGGCCCAGCATCAACGTGCAGTCGGCCTGCTCCACCTCCCTGGTCGCCGTCGCCCAGGCGTGCCAGGCGCTGCTGGCCTACCAGTGCGACACGGCGCTGGCCGGCGGCGTGGCGGTCGACGTCCTGCGGCGCGACGGCTACCTGTACCGCAAGGACGGGATCTACTCACCCGACGGCCTCTGCCGCACCTTCGACGCGCAGGCCCGGGGCACCGTCGGCGGCGACGGGGTGGGCATGGTGGTACTCAAGCGCCTCCAGGACGCGGTCGCGGACGGCGACCACATCCACGCCGTCATCAGGGGCGGCGCGGTGAATAACGACGGGGCCGAGCGGGCCGGCTTCAGCGCCCCCAGCGCCTCCGCCCAGGCCGCGGTCATCACCGCCGCTCTCTCCAACGCCGACGTGGACCCGAGCAGCATCCGCTACGTCGAGGCCCACGGGACGGCCACCGTACTCGGTGACCCGATCGAGGTGTCCGCACTGACGTCCGCCTACGGCGACCTCCCGCAGGGGCACACCGCGCTCGGCTCCGTGAAGACCAATATCGGCCACCTGGACTCGGCCGCCGGCATCGCCGGGCTGATCAAGACGGTGCTGGCCGTCGAGCACGGCGAGATCCCGCCGACGCTGCACTTCCGGGAGCCCAACCCCCGGCTGGGGCTGGACCGCGGCCCCTTCCACGTCAACACCGAGCTGCTGCCCTGGCCGCAGGAGGACGGGCCGCGCCGCGCCGCGGTCAGCTCCTTCGGCCTCGGCGGCACCAATGTACACCTGGTCGTCGAGCAGGCCCCGCGGACCGCCGGGCCCGCACCGGACGCCGGGGCCGAGCAGGTGCTCGTGCTGTCCGCCGCGTCGGCGGAGGTCCTCGACGCGGCCACCGCCGAACTCGGGGACCACCTGCGCGCCCACCCCGGGCTGCCGCTGGCCGGAGTCGCCCGCACGCTCCAGCACGGGCGCCGGGAGTTCGCCCACCGGCGCGCCCTGCTCTGCCGCGACGTCGAGGACGCGGTGGGCGTGCTGGACGCGCCGCAGGATGGCCGGCTGCTGACCGGGACCGCACCGGAGGGCGCCGAGCGGCCGGCCGCCTTCGTGTTCACCGGCTTCGGCTCCCAGTACCCGGGGATGGCCGCCGGACTGTACGAGCAGGAGGAGGCGTTCCGGGCCGCGCTGGACGAGTGCGCCGAACTCCTGCTGCCGATGCTGGGCCAGGACATCCGCGGCGTGCTGCTCACCCCGGCCCCCGACGCCCGCCCGAGCGGCGGCGCCC
>NZ_JBEYVJ010000526.1:0-4087 GCF_040643935.1 Kitasatospora sp. NPDC047058
GTCGAGGGTGCCCGAGTTCCAGAGCTTGGTGGTGATGTAGAGGTCCTCGCGGGCCACGCCGCCGGCGAGCGCCTCGGTGACCGCCTTGCCGGTGCTGGCCGCCCACCGGGCGTACCAGCAGCAGCTGGAGCAGCGCCGGGCCAATGACGAACGGCTGCGGATGGCACGGGAGTTGCACGACATCCTCGCGCACAGCCTTTCGTTGATCAACATCCAGGCCGGGGTCGCCCTGGCGCTGATCGACAGCCGCCCGGAGCAGGCGCGGACGTCGCTGGCCACGATCAAGGCGACCAGCAAGGAGGCGCTCGACGAGGTCCGCCAGGTGCTCGGGACACTGCGGGCGCCCGGGGCGGCGGCGCCGCGCGGCCCGGCACCCGGGCTGGACCGGCTGGACGAGCTGACCGAGCAGGCGGACCGGGTCGGGCTGGCGGTCGAGGTGCACGAGGCGGGCAGGCGGCGGGCGTTGTCGGCCGGCGTCGACCTGACGGCGTTCCGGATCGTCCAGGAGGCGCTGACCAACGTGATCCGGCACTCGATCGCCCGGCAGGCGGCGGTCGTGCTGGACTGGACGGATCCCGACGCCCTGGTCGTCGCGGTCGACGACCCCGGCCCGGCCGCGCCCGGGGACGCGGGCGGGACGGGCAGCGGGCTGGCCGGGATGCGGGAGCGGGCCGCCGCGTTCGGCGGCTCCATCACGGCGGGACCGTCGGCGGGCGGCGGGTTCCGGGTCCGGGCGGTGCTGCCGACCGGCGAACGGCCGGGCGGAACGGGTGAGCGGCCGGACGGCCGGGGTGAGCGGCCGGGTGCCGCCGGCGGGAGCGGGAGGACGGGCGAGTGATCCGGGTACTGCTGGCGGACGACCAGGTGCTGGTCCGGGCGGGCTTCCGGGCACTGCTCGACATGCAGGACGACCTCACCGTGGTCGGTGAGGCGGACGACGGCGAGGCCGCGCTCCGGCTGGCCCGCGAACTCCTGCCGGACGTCGTCCTGATGGACATCCGGATGCCCCGGATGGACGGCCTGGAGGCGACCCGGCGGATCGCCGCCGACCCGGCGCTGACCGAGGTGCGGGTGGTGGTGCTGACCACCTTCGAGCTGGACGAGTACGTCTTCGAGGCGCTGCGCTCGGGCGCGGCCGGGTTCCTGGTCAAGGACACCGAGCCGACCGAGCTGCTGCGCGCCGTCCGGGTCGCGGTCGCGGGTGACGCGCTGCTCTCGCCGGGGGTGACGCGCCGCCTGATCGGCGAGTTCGCCGCCCGCTCCAAGGCGCCGGAGGCCACGGCGGCGGGGGTCGCGGACGTCTCCGTGCTCACCGAGCGGGAGCGGGAGGTCCTGGCGCTGGTCGGCATGGGGCTCTCCAACGAGGACATCGCCCGTCGGCTGGTGGTCAGTCCGCTGACCGCGAAGACGCACGTCAGCCGGGCGATGGTGAAGCTCGGTGCGCGGGACCGGGCGCAACTGGTGGTGCTGGCCTACGAGTCGGGGCTGGTCCGGCCGGGGTGGCTGGGCTGAGGTCCGGTCCGGCGGGGGCACCGGGATGGCCGGGATCGCAGGGATCGCAGGATGGCCGGGCCGGGTGCGGCCCCGGCGCCCGCGGCCGTCCGTACGTCCCGCGCGATGCCCGGCGGCCGTCCGTACTCCCCCGGGAGTATCGCGACTGCCGCTCCCCGGAGGACGCGTGAGTAGGAGCCCCGGCGGGAGGCTCAAGGCACTTCGGGAACCGTCCCGAGGTCCCTGAAGCCGACCGCTGAGGAGATGAACCACCATGTACACGCTGCTGGCCGACCATGACGGGGGCTGGCCGGGCCCCTGGATCCTGCTGATCCCGCTGGCCTGGGCCGCCGTGGTGTTCCTCGTGATCGTCCTCCTGCGCCGGACGGTCTGGCGCCGGGGCTGCGGAGCCGGGCCGGACCACCCGCTGGCCGTGCTGGGCCGCCGCTACGCCGAGGGGGACATCGACGCCGAGGAGTACCGCACGCGGCGGGCCGTCCTGACCGAGCAGCACCACCCGCAGGACGGCGGTCCCTACGGGGGCGGCCGGTCCCGAGGGGGTGCCGGGAAGTGACCACCCTCGATGTCGTACGCGGCACCGCCGCGCGGGTCGCCGACGCCGTCAAGATCTACGGCGTCGGCGGCACCGAGGTCCGGGCGCTCGACCACGTCACGGTCGAGTTCCCGGCCGGGCGCTTCACCGCGATCATGGGCCCGTCCGGCTCGGGCAAGTCCACCCTGATGCACTGTGCGGCGGGGCTGGACACGCTCACCGCGGGCAGCGCCTACATCGGCGAGACCGAGCTCGGCCCGCTCGGCGACCGGCGCCTCACCCTGCTGCGCCGGGAGCGGCTCGGGTTCGTCTTCCAGGCCTTCAACCTGGTGCCCACGCTCACCGTCCGGGAGAACATCACCCTCCCGCTGGACCTGGCCGGCGCCGCACCCGACCAGGAGTGGCTGGACGCGCTGATCGACGTCGTGGGCCTCGGCGACCGGCTGCACCACCGCCCGAGCGAGCTCTCCGGCGGCCAGCAGCAGCGCGTCGCGGTGGCCCGGGCGCTGGCCGGCCGGCCCCAGGTGGTCTTCGCCGACGAGCCGACCGGGAACCTCGACTCGCGCACCGGCGGCGAGGTGCTCGGGCTGCTGCGCCGCGCGGTGGACGAGATGGGGCAGGCGGTGGTCATGGTCACCCACGACCCGACGGCGGCCGGGTACGCCGACGAGGCGCTGTTCCTCGCCGACGGCCGGCTGGTCGACCGGATGGAACGGCCGACCGCCGGCCGGGTCCTGGACCGGATGAAGGCCTTCGAACGGGGGCGGTCATGACGTCCACGACGACGGCCGTGCGGCTCAGCCTGCGCTCGCTGCGCGCGCACAAGCGGCGCCTGGCCGGCACGCTCGTGTCGATCCTGCTCGGGGTCAGCTTCCTGACCGGGACGATGGTGCTCGGCGACACCCTGCGGGCCAACTTCGACACCCTGTTCGCGGACGCCAACGCCGGGACCGACGTGGTGGTCCGCAGCGCCGACGTCCTGGACTCCCCGGGCACGCCCGGCGGCGTCCGGGCACCCGTGGACGCCGCGTTGGCCGAACGGCTGCGGGCCGTCCCGGGGGTGGCGGCGGCCGAGCCGTCCGTCCAGGGCGCGGGCCAGCTGGTCGGCAGCGACGGCAAGCCGGTCGGCGGGCAGGGGCCGCCGACCCTGGCCGGCAACTGGCTGGCGGACACCCGGCTCAACCCGTACAAGCTGGCCGAGGGGCGTGCCCCCGCGGCCCCCGGAGAGGCGGTGGTCAACCGCGGTGCGGCGAAGGCCGGCGGGCTGCACGTGGGTTCCACCACCGTGCTGCGCACCCCCGACCCGGTGACCGTCACCGTCGTCGGCATCGCCACCTTCGGGGACAGCGCCGACGGGATGGGGCCGAGCACCTTCACCGCGCTCAGCCCCGGGGACGCCGAGCGCTACCTCACGCCGAAGGGCGCCGGCCAGGCCAGCTCGATCCAGGTCCGGGCGGCGGGCGGCGTCTCCCAGCGCGAGCTGGCGGCGAGGATCGCCCCGCAGCTGCCGGGCGGGGTGGAGGCGGTCACCGGGACGGCGGCCACCCAGGAGAGCACCGCGATGGTGTCCGGGCGGTTCCTCACCATGTTCACCACGCTGCTGCTGGTCTTCGCCGGGATCGCGCTGCTGGTCGCGACCTTCACCATCCACAACACCTTCGCCATCGTGGTCGCCCAGCGGACCAGGGAGAACGCCCTGCTCCGGGCGCTCGGTGCGGTGCGCGGCCAGGTGCTCGGGGCGACGCTGGCGGAGGCGCTGGCCGTCGGAGTGCTGGCCTCGCTCGGCGGGGTGCTCGGCGGCATCGGAGTGGCGGCGGGGCTCAAGGCGCTGTTCTCGGTGCTCGGCTTCTCGTTGCCCACCGGTGGCATGGTGATCAACACGGCGGCCGTCGTCCTGCCGCTGCTGGCCGGCACGGTGGTGGCGGTTGGCTCGGCGTTGCTGCCGGCTCGCTGATCGAGGTGCACATCTCCAACCCGTACGCCCGGGAGGCCTTCCGGCACACCTCGGTGATCGCCGCGGTCGCCTCCGGCACGATCGCCGGG
>NZ_JBEYVJ010000527.1:0-4079 GCF_040643935.1 Kitasatospora sp. NPDC047058
CGATCTGGCGATGGAATCCGTCGACCTCACGGCGGGACTCCGCGCGGCCAAACGGCTCCGAGCCGCGGCGGCCGATCTGCTGGCCCCCACGCGGCCCTCCGTCCTGGGCGAGCCGAAGGCGCCCTATGCCGTGGCCGTCGTGTTCCCGGCGGCGGCCCCGGCCTCACCCGATGCACAGGCCGCGGCCGCGGCCGCGACGGAGCTCTTCGCCCGCGAGGACGTCCTGAGCCTGTTCCTCGGCAGCACCTAGACCGGACCGCAGGAGGCACCGTGCCCGCCCACGGCGAACCACCCGAACCCCACGACGAACCCCACGACACCGCCGATCCACAGCCGGCAGCGGCGGCCACCGACGCCGGGGTGCGGGCCGCGACCGCCCCGCCACCGCTGTCCCTGAGCGAACTGAACGCCCTGCGAGCGAAGTTGCGGGCGAAGTACCACTGAGGAAGGCCCGACAGAACGGAGACGGCCGATGACCGTCAGATACATCAGAGTCAGCCCCACGGTCGACCTGTTCGCGCCCGTCACACGGGCGTTCGGCACCATCGCGGTGATCGGCAAGGTCTCCGACCCGAGTTCTCCCCCCGCCGACATCGCGCAGGTGGGGGTACCGCTGATGTTCACCGACCCCGCCGAGGCGCGCCGCCGGGCGCCCGGCGACCTGGGCGACTCGATCGGGCTCGCGTTCCGGCAGTCCCCGGGGCCCTCCACGGTGTGGGGCGTGCGCGTCGACGCCACCACTCCCGACTACGACACCGCCCTCGACGCCGTGGCCGCCCTCGACGTCCAGCTGGTGGTGCTCGCCGGCCTCCCCCTCGACCAGACGTCAGGTGCCACCGGCAACACGCCGGGAGCGGTCACGAAGCTGGTCCGGCACGTGGACGAGGTCTCGGCGACCGGCGGCGACGGCAAGGAGCGGATGGGCGTCGCCATGCTGACCAAGGGGACGGCCGATCCATCGATCGTCAGCGGGTCGCTCGCCAGCGACCGGATGGTCTACATCGCGCACCAGAGCGACGAGGACGCCGCCGCCGCGGTGGCCGGCACCATCGCCGGATACCAGCCGCACGTCTCGATGCTGCTGAAGCAGGTCCAGATCACCAGCCCGCCGTTCACCCCGAGCCAGATCCAGACCATCAACGGGACGGAGGGCGAGGCCTCCGGCCCGGCCGGTCAGGGCGTCAACTGGCTGACCTCCCCCTCACTGGTCGGCCAGGGGGTGTACCTCGGCGAGGGGTACACCGGCAACGGCGGCCTCGGCAAGAAGAAGTTCATCGACATCGTGCGGACCGTCGACGACGTCTCCTTCCGGCTGAAGGCGCAGCTCATCAAGACGATCGGCAACCTGCGGATCAGCCGGTCCGGGCTGCGGGCGCTGATCGGACAGATGGAGTCGGTGCTCGATCCGCTGCAGCGGGCCGAGGTCCTCGACTCCTACAGGATCGACATCCCGCTGCTGCGGCTGCTGGACAAGGACCCGGCGACCCTCACGGCCTCGGAGGGTGCGCAGATCAACAACGCGCATGCGCAGCGGGTGGTCGACACCCTCGTCACGGTCGAGTACGCCGCGGCCCTGCACCGGCTCGACATCGCGCTGAAGTTCCAGTAGTCCGCAGCACCGTCCCGCACCGTCCACAGCCCGCAGAGGCCCCAGGGCCCGCAGAGTCGCAGGGTCCCCGAGCCGCAGGGTCCCCGATTCGCAGAGTCGCAGAGGAGGAGAGCACGCATGGCCGACTGGAACACCAGGCTGGAGGTCAAGCTCGGCGACGCCACCATCACGCCGATCTCGACGTTCACACCGACGTTCAACGTGCCCCACACGGTGATCCACAGCATCGAGGCGGACAACGTCGGCTACGTCCGGCAGCCGTTCACCTTCACCTTCACCATGGCGGTGCCCGCGGTGGCGTCGGCGGTCGCCGATCTGACCGAACTTGCCACCAACGGCAAGGAGTTCTCGATCGCGGTCGCCGAGAAGAAGGGCACCGACTGGGCCTTCAAGTCGCTGAAGTTCGCCCGCTGCGTCGTCACCTCGGCGAGCCCCAGCAACGTCGTCATCGACGGTGTCCCCCAGGCGAGCTTCAACTGCCTGGCGCTCACCGTCGGCCTGGAGGCGTGAGCCGTGACCGACGACGAACCGACCGTGGCGCTGCCGTCGTACGACGGTGGCGGACGGGTGGAACGCACCGGGATCGCGCTGGTGCACGAGGGCGAGTACATCGTCCCGGCGGCGGGCGGCGAGGCGCTCGTGTCACCCCACGGGGACGGCGGCGGGACGGTCATCAACTTCCACTTCCCGGTGGAGGTGCAGGTGGTCGGCGCGTTGAGCGACAGCCATGTCCAGCAGGTCGCGGCGCACGTCTTCGGCGAGTTCGAACGTGAGCTGACGAGCCGGCTGTGAGCGGGGCGAACATCCCGGTGCTGGTCGGCGCGGTGCCGTTGCTGTACGTGCAGTCGATGACGGTCAACGAGGGCTACCGGATCGAGCGGATCGCCGGCGGCCGGTTCTCCCAGGCCACCCAGCCGACCGCGAAGACCATCGCCATCGAGGCGGTGCTGCTCGGGCCGGAGCGTCTGCTGCTGAAGAAGGCGCTGGAGGTCATGGCACTGACGTCGCGGCTGCTCGTCTCGACGGCGGCGCCGCTCCTGGCCGTCGCCGGCATTCCGGTGGTGTCGGGGTTCACGATCAGCCTCGACATGCAGATCACCGACCTGCGGTTCACCCAGAACGTGCAGAAGCGCGAGGCCCTCGACGTCAGCATCACCCTGCAGCAGGTGCCGAGGTCGGCGGTCACGGCGGTGATCGGCGAGGCCGCCGACCTCGCGCTGGCCGTGGCGACGGCGGCGCTCCCGAGCGGCCCGCCGCCGAATCCGATTCCCCGTACGCCGCGAGGCCCGATGTAGCCGGAGGGGTTGTGGCCACACAGGAAGCACCGAGCTATCTCCGCTTGCCGATCGAGCCCGCCGAGGGCTTCCCGCAGGCGTTCCGGCTCCAACTGGGCGCCAGGATCTACCAGTTCCACCTGTACGTGAACGTGGCCGAGGACGTGCTGCGGGCCGCGCCGGCCGATCAGGTCCTGGACCTGCCGACGGCCGGCGCCTTCCTGGTGCTGCGGGTCGCCCGGGAGGAGCCGTCCGGGCTGGTCCCGCTGCTGCGCCGCAAGCTCGTCCCGGGGGTCGGCTACCGGGCCGGCGAGCTGTCGCTGACCTTCCCCACCATGCGGGTGGCGCGGCGGAACCTCAACGGGGTCGGGGAGTTCGGCTCCGAGGTGGTGGGCGGGGTGGCCCTGCGATGAGCCTGGTCATCTGGTACAAGGTCGAGATCGCCGAGCTGCAGGCGACGGGCGGCGCGCTCGCCGCGGTCGCGTCACTGGTCGGCGCCGCCCTCCCGGTCACCGTCTCCAACGACCTGCTGAGCGGTTCGCTCGTCCTGGACGCCGACATCACCGTCACCATGACCGAGGGCGCCGCCGCGGACACCTTCGAACTCACCCTGGTGAACCTGCCCGATCCGACGGTGGAGCTGATCCGGGCGAAGGTGGCGACCACCCCGCTCAAGGTCGTCATCCACCTCGGGTACTTCGACGAGCCCGCCACCACCACCGGCCTCAACCCGGTCCTCCAGGGGCGGCTCACCTCCGTCTCCAGCAGCGTGGACCAGGAGGGGTCGTCCCGTACCGTGCTCGCCGGCCAGGAGGAGGGCGGGTACCTGCTGCGGAACACCCCCACCGCCAAAAGCGCGCTCGCGCCGACCGACGTCACCGAGTTCGCCCGGACGGTGGCCGCCCAGGCCGGCGTCCAGCTGGCCACCGGCTCCGCCCTGACCGGGACGCTGGAGAACTTCACCGCCGGGAACGGATCGGCCCTGGACACCCTGCGCGACCTGGCCCGCCGGGCGGACGTGCCGTTCGTCGTCCGGGACATGACGGTCTACCTCGGGCCGGCCGTCGGAGACCCGGGCGACCGCGCGCCGGTCGACTTCGACCCGGACCGCAACCTGGTCTCCCTCGACCAGAGCCGGTCCGAGGACACCGTGGCCCGGTTCGCGCAGAGCGCGCAGGCCCCGGAGCCCGCCCCCG
>NZ_JBEYVJ010000528.1:0-4079 GCF_040643935.1 Kitasatospora sp. NPDC047058
TGTCGTTGAGCGCGATGATGCCCTGCCCGCCCCGGCACGGTGCCGAACCCCGTCACCGCCCGGACGGAGCACCGGAGCCCTGCCCGACCGGCAGACCCGGCCACCGGCCGAGCGGTCAGGGCGTGTCGGGGCCGTCGGCCTGGGCCAGGTGGCGCAGGAGGGAGCCGAGCGTGCGCTCGTCCAGGCCGGCCGCGCGCTCGGCGGGGCGGAAGAAGGCCGCGTCCACGCGTTCGACCTCGACGACGGCGGACCGGGCCAGTTCCGTGCCGCGCGCGGTGATCCGCAGCCGGCGGGCCCGGGTGTCCTGCGGGTCGGTTTCGCGGTCCAGCAGCCCCTTGGCCTCCAGCTTCCGCACCAGCTGTGAGGTCATCTTCACGTCGGTGCCCGCCTGACGGGCCAGCTCCTGCTGGTTGGGCACCTCGCCCCGCTCGTTCAGCCACCAGGCACAGGCCAGTAGGACGAACTGCGCGTGGGTCAGGTCGAACGGCGCCAGGGCGGCCGCGATCTCCCGCTGCCAGCGCATGGTGGCGTGCCAGAGCCAGAACCCCGCGCTGTCGGGCCCGTCCGCGCCGGCGGTCTGCGTCCCGCTCACCGGGTGCCGCCGGTGCCGGTGCTGCCGCCGGCGCCGAGGGCCTGGGCGAACAGGGCGGCCATCGCCTCCGGGAAGTCCTCGGTGATGGCCGGGCCCAGCTCCGGGCCCACCTGGTCGGCCTGCGGACCGGAGATCTCCAGCCGGTGCACCACCTGGGTGCCGCCCTCGCCGTGCGGGCTCAGCGTGTGACTGAACCGCAGCACCACGCCCTCGAACTCGGTTTCGTCGGCGTAGCGGACGTTCTCCTCGATGCCGGTGATGACCGAGATGATCGGCTCCTGACCCGTGGGCGTCATCGACACCTTGCCACCCACCTCGAACGCCCCCAGCAGCGAGACCGACTCCATCGAGGAGTCCCAACGCGCCCAGCCGTCGATGTCCTTGAGCACCGCCCAGACCGCCTCCGGTGCAGCGGCCGTCTCACCCGTGTACTCGTGGCTCCACATGACCAGGTCCCCCTCGTTCCCGCTTCCCGATTTGCTCTACGCGAAGACTATCGCCGCGACGACTATCCAGCAAGAGCTTGCACGGCGCCTGCGCCGATGGCGGCCCTCCGCCCGGCCGCAGCGATCAGAACGGGGGCTCGTCGCTCCAGGAGCCGGCCGACAGGGCGGGTGGCCGGGGACGGTGCCGGCGGAGAACGGCCACGGCCTCCCCGACGCGGCCGAGGTCGATGAGACACCGGGCGGTGGCGGGCCGGGCGGCCCCGATCCCGGCCCGGCCCGGGATCGGGACCGCCGACGGCTACCCGCGGCGGCACACCCGGTGAGTGCCCGTCACGGCCATCACCAGGGAGTACAGGGACGTCCCCGCAGTGATGAAGAGCCGGTTGTTCTTCGGGCCGCCGAAGGCCAGGTTGGAGACGGGCCCGGGGACGAGCAGGCGGCCGATCAGGGTTCCGTCCGGGTCGTAGCAGTGGACGCCGTCGTCGAGCGCCGCCGCCCAGAGCCGACCGCCGTCGTCGAAGCGGAGGTTGTCGAAGCTGCTGTCCGGGGCCTCCGCGAAGACCTTGCCGTCCGAGAGCCGGCCGCCGTTCAGGACGTCGAAGACCCGGATGTGCCGGGCGCGGCTGTCCGACACGTACAGCTGCTGCTCGTCGGGCGAGAAGACCAGTCCGTTGGGCCCGGCGAAGCCGTCGGCCACCATCCGGACGGTGCCGTCGACCGGGTCGATCCGGTAGACGTTGCAGGCGCCGATCTCGACGACGGCACGGTGGCCCTCGTAGTCGCTGGTGATGCCGAAGTCCGGGTCGGAGAACCAGATCGACCCGTCGGAGTGCACCACCGCGTCGTTGGGGGAGTTGAGCCGCTTGCCCTGGAACCGGTCGGCCAGGACGGTGATCGACCCGTCGTGTTCCGTGCGGGTCACCCGGCGGTTGCCCTGTTCGCAGGTGATCAGCCGGCCTTCGCGGTCCAGCGTGTTGCCGTTGCTGTGGCCGGCCGGTGAGCGGAAGACGCCGACGGTGCCGGTGGCCTCGTCCCAGCGCAGCATCCGGTCGTTGGGGATGTCGCTCCAGATCAGCTGGCGCCAGGCGGGCAGGTAGACCGGGCCCTCGGCCCACCGGCAGTCCCCGTACAGCTGCTCCAGCCGCAGGTCGCCGTTGGCGCACTTGCCGGTGCGGAAGCGCTCATCCAGGATCTGGTACAGCCCGTACTCGATGTTGCCAGACACAATCCACCCCTTGACCGAAAGATCCGAACGTCCTTCAAAGCTGTTCGAGTATGACAGAACGACATATGGTTGTCCCATGGCATCGGAGAACCTCGACGACATCGACCGCCGGCTGCTCGCCCTGCTCCAGGAGGACGCGGGGCAGGCCTACGCGGCCCTCGGCAAAGCAGTGGGCCTCTCGGCGGGCGCCACCCATGAACGGGTCCGCAAACTCCGCGAGCGGGGGGTGGTCCGCCGCACGACGGTCGAGGTCGACCCCAAGGCGCTCGGGCTCGGGGTGCTGGCCTTCGTGATGGTCGACTCCTCGGCGTGGATGGGCGAGTCCGCCGAGGCCTTCGCCGGGATCCCGGAACTCGAGGAGGCCCACATCATCGCGGGAAGCGCCTCGGTCCTGTTGAAGGTGCGCACCCGGACCACCGAGCAACTGCAGGACGTGCTACGGCGCTTGTACGCCATCGACGGCGTGAGCGGCACGCAGGCGACGGTCGCCCTGGAGACCTTCTTCGAACGACCGCCGTCGCCTGCGCCCGAGCCTCGCGAGCAGGCTCCGCGGACCGGACCGGTCGGCGGGTAGGGCTGGGGTCGGTCAGGGCGGTGCGGCGGGGTCGACGGCAGCCCGCCGCGGCGGCGGCGCGAGCGGGACGTCGGCCGGCGGCGACACCGGTAGGACATCCGTCGACGCCGTCAGGCGCCGCCCTCCCGAACGGGCTTGACGATCTCGTCGACGAGCCAGCGGGCCGCGTGGTCGACGTAGGGGCGGGGCAGCGCGAGCACGACGTGGCGGATGCCGACGGCGGCGAGGGCGCGGACGTGGGCGCGGGTGGCCGCGGGGTCGGCGTAGTCGACGATGATCTGTGCGGAGCGGGTGATCTCGGCGGGGTCGCGGCCGATCGCCGCGCAGTGCGCGTCCAGGACGCGGGCGCGCCCGGCGATCCAGTCGGTGCCGTGGTGGGGCGGGCCGGGGACGTTCCAGATGTCGGCGTGTTCGGCGACGATGCGCAGCATGCGGTCGCCCCAGCCGCCGAGCAGCAGTGGCGGGCCGCCGGGGCGGGCGGGGCCGGGGCCGTTGCGGGTGCCGCGCAGGGTGGTGAAGGGGCCGTCGTGGTCGAAGACCCCTTCGGTCCACATGCGGCGCAGGATGGTGATGGTCTCGGTGAGGCGGGCCAGGCCCTCGCCGGGGGACGGGAGCGGGAGGCCGTAGGCGGCGTACTCGGCGACGGCCGGGTTGGGGAGACCGTCGGGCTGCCGGGTGCCGCCGACGCCCAGGCCCATGACCAGCCGTCCGCGGGAGATCGCGTCCACGGTGGTGGCGATCTTTCCGAGGTGGGCGGGGGCGCGCAGCCTGTTGCTGGTGACGAGCAGGCCCAGGTGCAGCCGGGTGGTGCGGGCGGCCAGCGCGGCCAGCAGCGTCCAGCCTTCCAGGACGGCGCCGCCGGGCGGTCCGGCCAGCGGCGTCAGGTGGTCCCAGAGCCAGGCGTCGTCGAGTTCGGGCAGTTCGTCGGCCTCCTCCCAGACACGGAGGATCTCGTCGTAGGTCAGGTGCATGGGCGTCGTCTTGACGCCGAAACGGAGCGCGCGGCAGGGCGCATCTTCAGGCATGACAATCAGCATAGGCGATCGTCAGCACTCCTGACTATCAGCAATTGCTAGGATGCCGGAATGGCGGAGAACGAGGACGACGGCGCGACCACCGTCGAGGAACTGCTCGGCGCACGACTGGGCTACCTGCTCAAGCATGGCCGCCGAGGCGGCCGGCGCCCGCCCCGACCGGCTGCTCAACTCCCGCTCGTTCGCTGCCGCGGTCGCCGATCTCGAC
>NZ_JBEYVJ010000529.1:0-4077 GCF_040643935.1 Kitasatospora sp. NPDC047058
TGATCATCAAGCCAGTCGGCGGCGGGGGGATGGTTCACATGACGCAGCCAACGCAGGACGGTGCCTTGACGGTTGTGCTCCGGGAAGGTGACGACCTGGTGGTCGCCGAGCTGCGGGCGGGCTCGCTGGTGCGGCGGTCACGGCTGCCGGGATGCCAGATCCGTGAGCTCCGGGGGTATCCGGTGCGGGTGGTGCCCCACGACCGGGGCATCTCGGTGATCGCCCCGGCCGCCGACGGCGGTACCCCCGTGCACGTCGCGGACAGCGTGGGCGGGGAGTTCACCACCCTCCCGCCCTCGCCGTGCCGCCCGCGCTCGGACCGGCATCCGGCCGGGTACCACGTGCTGCGGGACGGCACGACGCTGCTGGTCGGTGCGGACAGGAAGCCGGCGGCCCTGGGCGCCTGGGACGTCCCCACCGTCCACCGGCTGCCCTGGCGGGCCGCGGCCTGGGAGGAGGTCCCGGTACCCGACCACTACGACGTCACGGCCGCCACCAGCACCCCCGCCGACCCGCTGGTGCTGGTCGGCGGCAGGCTGCGGGCCCCGCGGCGCCTGGGCGATCCGTACCGCGTGCCCGTGCTGCTCACCCCGGCGCCCGCCGGGGGCGGGTGGGAGGAACTGGACTTCGCCGGGCAGGGTCGGCCGAGGGCCGGCCGGCTCGCCCCGCTCGCCCGGGCCGTCGTCGATCCACGCCGCGGCTCCTTCGCGTCGGCGACCGGGAGCGGGGAACTCTGGTGCGCGACGCTGGAGTTCGGCGACTGGTGGGAGCACTTCCTGCTCTACGCGGCGGACCTGGCCGGCCGGTCGTGGTCGTACACGCGGGTACCCCTCGACCGGCTTGCCGGACGGCCCTCGGTGACGGCGGACGGTGTCACCGCCGTCACCACCCGGGGGCGGCTCCTGCGCTACACACGCGGCACCCGCCGGTGGACCACCCGGGACCTGGGCCCCGTGCTGCGCGGGATCCGCCCCGGCGCCGCCGGATTCACCGTGACCGGCACGGCCGTGGCGGGGAACCGGCTGCTGCTCGCCGTCGGCCTCGACACCGGGGAACAGCACCGGGCGGACGTCATCTGTTCGCTCCCGCCGGACGGCGCGTCCGCCGAGGTCCTCTTCGCCACCGAAGACCCCGGTCACAGGGTGCGCGCCCTGACACTGTGACCACCGCCCCTGCTACACCCCGGCCCAGCGGCGCAGCGTGGCGGCCGCCGCCGCGGCATCGGCGGCCGGCAGTTGGGCGATCCGCACCGAGTGCGTCCCGCCCGGCACCTGGAACAGGTACGAGTCCCGCGAGCCGCTCCCCAGCCGGAACGGCTCCGCGACCGACGGGTCGGCCGAGCCGTTGACGAACATCAGCCGCTCCCCGCGGGTGCGCACCCACCGGTCCACGTCGCGCATCGCCTGCGGCCGGTACCGCAGCGGTATGCCGGCCGGGACGAAGGTGCGCGGCTCGGTGGCGCCGGGGTAGCGGAGCAGGCCGGCGAGGTGGGCCGTCTCGACCGGGAAGTACCCCAGCTGGGTGCCCAGCTGGTAGAAGTACGGGACGAACTCGGCCGCCACCGCGTCCGCGTAGACGGGCAGTTGCGCGACCTCGAAGAGCCAGCCGTACAGCGCGTCGTCGGAGGCGTCCGCGGCCGGTACCGCCGGGCACGCGGCCTGGCCACGGCCCTGCCAGAACATGAACGGCGCGCGCAGTACGGCGATCTCGAACGCCTTGTCGGCGCCGCCGACAATCCGGAAGCCGTCACCCCGGGAGTCCGCCCACGCCTGGTACCGGGCGACCAGCGTGGTGCGGCGCTCCAGCAGGGCCCGCTGCGCGGCCTGGAGGGCGCTGCGGCACTCGGGGGTGCCGACGGTGCGCAGGAAGTCGAGGTAGGCGGTGTCGTCGCGGTCGTCGACGTTGTCCGGCGCGGAGTAGGCGACCGAACCGGCCACGTCCTGGGGGTAGAACCGGCGGTGGTAGACGGTGGTCATGCCGCCCTTGCTGCCGCCGGTGGAGATCCACGGCGCCCGGTAGACCGCGCGCAGCGCCTCGATCACGTGGTGGTGGTCGGCCGCGGCCTGCCGGATGTCGAGGTCGTTCCAGTCGGCGGGCTCGGGCCGGGAGGTGCCGAAGAACCGCTGTTCGGTGCTCACCTGGTTGCCGTCGAGCAGTTCGGCCGGCTCCGAGCGGTACTGGGCGGTGGAGACGCTGTAGCCGCTGGTGTACAGCACGGTGGGGTGGTCGGTGCCCCGGTGCAGGAGGGTGAGGCGCTGCTCGAAGCCGCCCCGCTCGGGGTGCCGGTGGTCGGCCGGCTGGTGCAGCGTCAGGACGAAGAAGCGGAACCCGGGGGCGGCCGGCCGCTCCTCCACGACCCGCAGACCCGGCACCGCCTCGATGGCCGCCCGGATGTCGGCCGGCCCGGCTGGCGTGCCGGCCGTGGCGCCGTCTGCCGTGCCGGCCGCGGCGGCGGGCACCACGGCCGGACCGGCCAGCACGACCAGCGCCGCCGCGGCCTGGGCGAGCTGCCGTCCGATGCGCTTGCACAGCATGGGTCTTCCTCCCGGTCGTCGATGCCCCCAGTCAATCGCGGTCCCCGCCTGCGCGGATCCCGCCGGGGAGGGGCTGCGCCTCCCTCCGGGGAGGGAGACGCCGGGTGGAAGGCCTGCCCGCGCCGGGATCCCCGGCGAGTTCCGGCTTAGAGGAAGCGGCCGAGGGTCTCCTGCCAGACGGCCAGGGCCTGGGCGAGCTGGGTGGAGGCGCCGGCGGCGCCGGTGAGGGCGGCCATGGCCATCCGGGCCCGGCTGAGCGCGCGCGGACGGTCCGGTTCGGCGGCCGCCTCGGCGACGTCGGCCACGTGGTCGAGGAGCCGGGCGCGCAGCTCGCCGGCGAGCGCCGCGTCCTGCTGGATGACGCGGGTGAGCTCCTGGAGGGCGGCCGCGGTGTCACCCTGTCCGGCACGGTCGAGGGCGCCGATGGTGACCCCGATCTCCCGGACCGTCTCGGCCACCGCGAAGCTGCTGTTCGTCACCTCGCTGTTGATCGCGCCCACGTTGCCGTAGACGGTGACCGGCGCCCGCTGCGGGCCCTGGCCCGACGCCTCGATGTGGTCCGGCATCTGCTTCTCCACCTTCCCGAGGTACTCCAGGCCGAGCGTCAGGTAGGCGCCGGCCAGCGCCACCGGGTGGGGGACGGCCCGTTTCCCGCAGGAGCGGAGCCCCTGGGTGAGCAGTCGCAGACCGTCGCCCACCGCGTCATTCGTCAGGCCGCGGTCGAGGACCCCGGCCGTCGCCGCGACCCAGGCCCGGATCGCGGGCACCACCGGCTCCCCCGCGGCCGCGGCGCGCCGGAGCGCCTCCCCCGCCGTGAGCTGCTGCGCGATCTCCTCGCACAGCGCGCGGCCGACGATGCCGTCCCCGAGCCGCCCGTGCCGCGGCGGGTCCCGCTCCTCCGGCACGTCGACGACCGGCCGCACGATCGTCAGCCCGGAGTACAACTCGGCGAGCCACTGGGCACGGTGGAGCGCGGTCGTCAGCACCGTCTCGAACTCCCGCCGGGAGGTGATGCCGTCCTCCACCCACCGGAGGCGCTGGTGGTCCAGGGCCGACACGGCGAACAGGTTCGTGCCGGGCCGCGAGCCCCGGAACGTGTACGTGTAGGAGATGCTCTCCGCGCCGGGGAGGTCGTGGCCGTCGAGTGCCCACCGGCAGGCGCGCCGCAGCGCGTTCAGGGCCTCCGGCTTCGGTCTCCCCAGGAAGCCCGTGCCCTTCGCACGCCACGGGCCGAGGTACCCGACGACCTCCCGGGCCTCCTGCCCACGGTTCGCCAGCAGCCCGTACAACCGTCGGCAGACCAGCTCGTCCTCCTGCTCGATGGTCCGCCTGGCCGTCTCCCCCGCCCCCGCCTCCATGCCCGCCATGGTCCACGGCTCGGTCTTCACCTGGCAAGACCCCCGGATGATCGGGGAGTTGACCGCAAGGCGGCCGAACCGGCCGCCCGGCCCGCGCTCACAGCGCCGGGCGGCCGGGTCGGCCGCCGTGCGGTGAACTCCCCGATCATCCCGGGGTGTTGCGACGTGAAGACCGAGCCGAGGTC
>NZ_JBEYVJ010000530.1:0-4051 GCF_040643935.1 Kitasatospora sp. NPDC047058
GTCCGCCGCCACCCATGCCCAGAACGCGGCGACGGCCGCGGACACCGCCGCCGAGCACGCCGGCGAGGCCGCGACCTCCGCGGCCGAGGCCACCCGCCAGGCGGAGGAGGCCAGGAAGGCCGCGACTTCCGCGAGCGAGGCGGTGCAGACCGCAAGCACCGTCTACGAGCTCGCCCGCAGGACCGAGACCGAAGACCTCGCCGCCCGCACGGCCGCCGCTGTCGAGGCCTCCAGGGAGCTGAGGTCGGCCGACGACGAGAACAGCGCCGGAATCGGGTCCCTCCTCGCCGACTGGAAGGCCCAGGACGAGGAGGCCGCCGGCCTGGCCGCCGAAGCCGCCCGTCCCGGCGCGGACCCGAAGGCACTCGCGGCCAAGGGCCGCAAGGTCGCTTTCCAGACGATGAAGTCCGGCGGCCCGTGGAGCCAGGAGGCCGCCGCGGCCGCCCTGTCCGGCACCGACGCCGCCGTCCTGGACTGGGTGCGCACCGGGCGGAGCAAGGCTGCGCAGGACGACATGCGCCAGAGCGTTCAGGAGATCGCCCAGGACAGCCCGGACGAAGCGGTCCGCACCGCCGCCACCGTTGCGCTCAAGGGCGACGCCCAGCAGCTCCAGGCGTTCTACACCACCGGCCGGCACGACGCCGCGATCACCGACAACCGGGTGCGCGCCTACCAGGTGATCGCCATCGGCGGTACCAGTGTCAAGGAGGCCGGCGAGAAGGCCCTGCGGGACGGATCGCCGAAGGCCGTCGCCGCGTTCCTGATGGTCGGACAGTACACCGCCCGTCAGATCGACGAACGCGTCCGGGCCACCCAGCTGCTTGCCGCCGGCGGCCCCGAGGTCCAGGCCGCGGCCAAGTCCGCCCTGGCCGGCACACCCGACGTCGTACACGAATTCCTGCAGACCGGCCAGTACATGGCCGACCGCAAGGACCAGCTCGCCACCACCCACGCGGCGCAGATGAGTCGCCTGATCGCGGAGGCTTCGCAGACCGCGGCCAAGGCTCAGCAGGATGCCTGGGAGGCCACCGAGGCTGCGGCCGTCGCCAATGAGGCCGCCGGCGAGGCCGACAACGCCCGCAACCAGGCCCGCGCCGCGGCCGACCAGGCCGGTCAGTACGCTGCCGAGGCCAAGACGTCCGCCCAGGACGCCGAAACCTCCGCCACCCGCGCCGCCCAGTCCGCCACGACCGCCCGCACCGCCTCCCAGGCCGCCGCACGCGATGCCGGCGATGCCAGTGCCTCGGCCGCCCGCGCCCGGGCCTCCGCCAGCCAGGCACGCTCATCCGCGGACCTGGCACGCAAGGCCGCGACCCGGGCCTCCGCCTCGGCGGTGGCGGCGGGCAAGGACGCCGGCCAGGCCCAGCAGGCCGCCGACGAGGCCTGGGGCTTCGTGGCGGAGAAGGAGAGCCAGGAACGCCAGGCCCAACTGAAGACCGAGGAAGCGGGTATCCAGGCCGAGGCCAAGCAGCTCGCGGACGAGCTTGCGAAGGAACTGGACGCGCGGATCCGGGAAGAGATCTACCGGGCCGAGTACGAGCGCCTGCGCGCCGGCCAGCCGGTCTGCAACGCCGTCACGCTGGCGGAGGTCTGGAAGTGCACGCTGCCTCAACCCCGCAAGGACCCCCTGATCGGCGGCGTACCCGGACTCCTCATGGAGTGGGGGTCCTACTTCGAGAACCTTCAGGACGAGGCAGAGCTCGTCAAGAAGGTCGTCAAGGCCATCCTCGGCGTGGACAGCGCCGAGGAGTGCATCAACCAGAAGAGCGCCAGCTCCTGCGCTGAACTCGCCGTCGGCTTCTTCCCGGCCGGGAAGGCGGTGAAGCTCGCCCAACTCGCGAAGAAGGCCAAGACCGTCGAGGAGGTGGCGGAGGCAGCGCGACTCAGGAGGCTGGCGGACACCGTCACCACGTGCCTGACGCAGAACAGCTTCCCGGCGGGCACTCCCGTACTGATGGCGGACGGATCGACCCGACCGATCGAACGCGTACGCGTCGGCGACCAGGTGCAGGCAACCGACCCCGAGTCCGGCCAGACCGGTTCCCGCCGTATCGACGCCACCATCTTCACCCCCGATGACCGCGACTTCACCGAGCTCACGGTCACATCGGCGGACGGTGCCACCGGAACGATCACCTCCACCGACCGGCACCCGTACTGGGCCGACAACCAGCACGCCTGGGTCGACGCCGCCGACCTCACCAGCGGCGACATTCTCAGGACGGCCACCAGCCAGACCGCACGGATCACCTCCACGAAGCACTGGAAGACCCTCCAGCCTGCGTACAACCTCACCGTCGACACCGTCCATACGTACTATGTGCTGGCGGGCGGTACGCCGGTACTCGTCCACAACAGTGGCCCGGGCTGCGGCTCCGTGTGGATCCGCTGGAACAAGGTGCCCCATCATTTCCAGCACGCCGCCGACTTCGGGATCACCGCCGCGGAGAGCGCGGCGAGCAAGGAGGAGTTCTTGAAGGTGCTGGGGGAATTCATCAAGAATCCGGGGACCACTGTGATCGACGGGACGTACCGCAAGATTCCCGCCCGCCACTACGTTGATCTCGCGACGGGGAAGCACGTCTCGGTGGACATCGAATCCGGCGAGCTGCTCGGGGCATGGAAGTCCGACGTGAGTACCGACCAGTACCGGTACCTCGTCGAGCAGGGGCTCCTCTAGATGGCCACACTGGAGCCCTTCCTGGTCCTGGCGGAGGCCGTTTCCGACGGGAGGCTCTCTGCTGCGGAGTTCTCCGTCGTCTGCCTTCCCCTCTACAAGGAGTACGGCGGCCCCTATCCGTCCACCGACCACTACCAGGCCGCAACGGATCTCTTCTATGTGGCGCACGACTACGATGCTTCAGGAACGGGCGAGCCCGATCTGCTGGACAGCGATCAGGTGCGCTCGAAGGCATCCGACATCGCCGAGCGAATGCGAATTCTTTTGCGATAGGCGGACTCGAGCAGGTCGGCTGATCTGCAACACGGGCGGGAGGGCGTCCTGACAGGCCGGCAGGCCCGGGCCGGTATCCGACGGCCCTTGGCGGCAGCCACCACTCCGGGTCGTCCGGGAGTGGCGGCTGCCGCGGCGTCGTCCCGAGGGGCGGCACCGCCGACCGCCGCCACTGCCAAGGTCCACCCTCGAACGTGCCCACGCCGACTTCACGGCCAACAGGTGCAGGCCGGCGAGGTGGCCGGCCTGCGCAGGCACCGGGCGATCGTGAACCAGCTCGACCACGTGTGGCACCGTCTGGACCGACGATGCCTCCCACGTGCGCACCGGCACGCGCCTCGGGCCATCGCCGGCCTGCGCAACCTCGCCGTCGGAGTCCTCCGCCTCGCCGGACCACCGGCGTCGCCTCCGGCCTCCGCGGCGACTCGCACAACGCCGGACGTCCCCTGGTCGCCCCCGGTGTCACCCGATCAAACCGGACGGACACACGGAACGACGCCGCCCTGGTAGAGGGCAGCGATTGTGCAGTTCGACACCGCATCAGGCGGTGGGCTGTGCAATACCGCACTGGCCGTCTCCCGTGATTGCCCTAGATTCGAGGGCGGTCCGCAGAGCAGAACGTGGGCCAGGTGAAAGGAAAGGGTTTGTCCCCGAAACGGGGATCCATTCGTCTGGTTGGAGGGGATTTGATGTTCAAGGTACGCGCATTGGCGCTGGCCGCGGCTGCCGCGGGCTCGCTCGCACTCGGTGTGGGCACCGCCGGGCCGGCGTCGGCGTCGGCGCCCGGCGGCTGTGTTTCCTGGTCCGACGGCGTCACGTACGGTGCCAGTTGCCCGCGTTCCGACAGCGCCATCGTCTTCCGGGCGGCGGCCGTCTGCAACAACGGCCAGCAGGTGTTCGGGCCGTGGAAGCCGACCGGCAGCGGTCTCTGGAGCTACGCGTACTGCAGCAGCGTGAACTCCTCGATCAGTTACGGCCATATCGATTTCGCGTGAAATCAGGGTTGATCTGACCTGAGCGGTTCGCGGCCCGGGAAGGGTCGAATCCGGCTGTAAGGGGATACAGCGGGGCTGCCGGGATTCCTGTCTCAGGAACCCC
>NZ_JBEYVJ010000531.1:0-4047 GCF_040643935.1 Kitasatospora sp. NPDC047058
ACGAACGGCGCCAACGCCTGCGCACACTCCGCCAGCCGCGCCGCGAACACCGGGCTCGACTGCGCCAACTCCCGGCCCATGCCGACCCACTGCGACCCCTGACCCGCGAACGCGAACACCGTCCGCGCACCCGGCCGCGCCACACCCGAGACGACGGCACCGCTGGGCACGCCGGCGGCCAGGCTCTCCACGCCGGCGGCCAACTCGGCCCGCTCGCCGCCGACCACGACCGCGCGGTGCTCGAACACCGACCGCGTCGCCGCCAGCGACCACGCCACGTCCGCCGGCGCCAGCTCCGGCCGCGCGGCCACCCAGTCGTGCAGCCGCTCCGCCTGGGACGTCAGCCCCTCGGCCGTCCGGCCCGACACCGGCCAGGCGTCCGCCCCCGAGACCACCGGCGCCGTCACCGGGGTGTCGGCCTCCTGCGGCCCGTCGGCCTCGGCCGCCGGGGCCTCCTCCACGATGATGTGCGCGTTGGTGCCGCTCAGGCCGAACGAGGACACGCCCGCCCGGCGGGTGCGCTCCCCCGCCGGCCACGGCACGGCCTCGGTCAGCAGCCGCACGTCGCCGGCCTCCCAGTCCACGTGCGGCGAGGGCTCGTCCACGTGCAGGGTCTTCGGCAGTTGCTCGTGCTGCAGCGCCAGCACCATCTTGATCACACCGGCGACGCCGGCCGCCTGCTGGGAGTGGCCGATGTTGGACTTCACCGAGCCGAGCAGCAGCGGCCGGCCCTCCGGCCGGTCCTGGCCGTACGTCGTCAGCAGGGCCTGGGCCTCGATCGGGTCACCGAGCGTGGTGCCCGTGCCGTGCGCCTCCACCGCGTCCACGTCCGCGGCCGACAGCTGGGCGCTCGCCAGCGCCGCGCGGATGACGCGCTGCTGCGACGGCCCGTTCGGCGCCGTCAGACCGTTCGAGGCACCGTCCTGGTTCACCGCCGAGCCGCGCACCACCGCGAGCACCTTGTGCCCGTTGCGCAGCGCGTCCGACAGGCGCTCGACGACGACCATGCCGGCGCCCTCGCCCATCCCCATGCCGTCCGCGGCGGCCGAGAACGCCTTGCAGCGCCCGTCCTCGGCCAGGCCGCGCTGCCGGGAGAAGCCGACGAAGCCCATGGTGGTGGCCATGACCGTGACGCCGCCGGCCAGCGCCAGCGAGCACTCGCCGGCGCGGACCGCCTGGCAGGCCAGGTGCAGCGCCACCAGGGACGACGAGCACGCCGTGTCGACGGACACCGCCGGCCCCTGCAGACCGAGCAGGTAGGAGATGCGGCCGGACATCACGCTGGCCGCACCGCCGGTCATGAGGTGCCAGTCCAGGCCCTCCATGGTCTGCAGGGACTGGTGGGCGACGTAGTCGGAGGGGGCGACGCCGACGAACACGCCGGTCTGCGAGCCCCGGAGCGAGGCCGGGTCGACCCCGGCCCGCTCCAGCGCCTCCCACGAGGTCTCCAGCAGCAGGCGCTGCTGCGGGTCCATCGCCAGCGCCTCGCGCGGGCTGATCCCGAAGAACCCCGCGTCGAAGCTGGCCGCGTCCCGCAGGAACCCGCCCTCGACCACGTAGGAGGTGCCCTGGTGGTCCGGGTCGGGGTCGTAGACCCCCTCGGTGTCCCAGCCCCGGTCCGTCGGGAAGCCGGAGATCGCGTCCCCGCCTGCGGCGAGCAGCTCCCACAGGTCCTCGGGAGTCGTCACGCCGCCGGGGTACCGGCAGCTCATGCCGACGATCGCCAGCGGCTCCGAGGCCGCCGAGACGAGCTGCCGGTTCCGCTGCCTCAGCCGCTCGGTCTCCTTCACGGAGGCACGCAGCGCTTCAAGGAGCTTGTCGGCCTGTCCGGTCATCGCTGCCTCCACGCATCGAGCATCATCAAGATCACTCCGCCTCGCCGTCGAGGGCCAGACGGATCAGGCTGTCGGCGTCCAACGCGTCGATGTCCTCGGCGTCCTCGCCCTGGTCGCCCATCAGGGCGTCGTCACGGACGTCGGCGAGCCGCATCAGCGCCTCCATGAGCCCGGCGTCGCGGAACCTGGACAGCGGCACGGTCGCGAGCGCCTTCCGGAGTTTCTCCTCCGCGGCGTCCGTCCCGCCATGTTCAACCAGCTCCGGCAGCAGCTTCTCCTGCAGCAACGCGGCCAGTTCCGTGGGGTTGGGGTAGTCGAACACCAGCGTGGCCGGCAGCCGCAGCCCGGTCGCGGTGCTGAGCCGGTTGCGCAGCTCCACCGCGGTGAGGGAGTCGAAGCCCAGGTCGGTGAAGGCCCGGGTGGACTCGACCGCCTCGGCGGAGGCGTGCCCCAGCACGGCCGCCACGTGGGACCGGACCAGGTCGGTGAGCAGGCGCATCCGCTCCTGCTCCGGCTGCCCGGCCAGCTGCTGGCGCAGCGAGTCCGCACCGCCGGTGCCCGAGGAGGCGCTGCGCCGTCCCGTTCCGCCGCCGACCAGGCCCCGCCACAGCGGCGGGACGTCCGTGCTGCGGGCGGCCTGCGAGCGCAGCCCGGCCAGGTCCAGCCGGGCCGGCACCAGCACCGCCTCGTCCCTGGCGAGGGCCAGGTCCATCAGGGCCAGGCCCTCGTCCGCGCTCAGGGCCGCGACGCCGCCGCGGTTGATGCGGGCCCGCTCGGAGTCGCTGAGCCGCCCGGTCAGGGCACTGGCCTCGGCCCACATGCCCCAGGCCAGCGAGGTGCCGGGCAGTCCGGCCGCCCGGCGGTCGGCCGCCAGCGCGTCCAGGAAGGAGTTGGCGGCGACGTAGTTGCCCTGGCCGGGGCTGGAGAAGGTCGCCGCGGCCGAGGAGAACAGGACGAAGTGGTCCAGGTCCAGGCCCCGGGTCAGCTCGTGCAGGTGCCACGCGCCGTCGGCCTTGGGCCGCATCACCGCCGCGACCCGCTCCGGGGTCAGCGAGGCGATCGTCGCGTCGTCGAGGACACCGGCCGTGTGGACGACGGTCGTCAGCGGGTCCTCCGCCGGGACCGCCGCCAGGACGGCGGCCAGGGCGTCGCGGTCCGCGGCGTCGCAGGCCACGATCCGCACCCGGGCGCCGAGCGTCGCCAGCTCCGCGGCCAGTGCGGCCGCGCCCGGGGCGGACGGGCCCGACCGGCCGGTCAGGACCAGCCCGTCGGCGCGCCCGGTGACCACCAGGTGCTTGGCCACCAGGCCGCCCAGCGTGCCCGTGCCACCCGTCACCAGCGCCGACCTGCCGCGGGTACGCGGCTCGGCCGGGCCGGCGGGGACGGTGAGGACGAGCTTGCCGGTGTGGCGCGCCTGCTGCATGAAGCGGAACGCCTCGCGCGCCCGCCGCACGTCCCAGGCCCGGACGGGGAGCCTCGTCAGCTCGCCGGCGGCCATCAGCCCGACGATGCCGCCGAGCATCGCGCCCAGCCGCTCGGGGCCGGCCTCGCCCAGGTTGAAGGGCCGGTAGACGACCCCGGGGTGCTCGGCCGCCAGCACGTCCGCGTCACGCACGTCGGTGCGGCCCATCTCGACGAACGCACCGCCGCGCGGCAGCAGCCGCAGGGAGGCGTCCGTCAGGTCGCCCGCCAGGGAGTTGAGGACGATGTCGACGCCCGCACCGCCCGTGGCGGCGAGGAAGTCCGCCTCGAAGCCGGCGGTGCGGGAGGAGGAGATGTGCGCCTCGTCCAGGCCCAGCCCGGCCAGCACCGGCCACTTCGCCGGGCTCGCCGTGGCGAAGACCTCCAGGCCCAGGTGACGGGCGATCTGGATCGCCGCCATGCCGACACCACCGGTGCCGGCGTGCACCAGCACCCGCTGGCCGGCCTTCGCGCCGGCCAGTTCGACCAGGGCGTACCAGGCCGTCATGAACGCGCTCGGGACGGCTGCCGCCTCGGCGTAGGACCAGCCCGCGGGGATGCGCACCAGCTGGCGCGCGTCCGTCACGGCGACCGGGCCGAACGCGCCCTCGGCGACGCCCATGACGCGGTCGCCGACCGCCAGTCCGGTCACCCCGGGGCCGAGTTCGAGCACCGTTCCGGCGATCTCACTGCCCATCACACCGCCGCCCGGGTACATGCCCAGGCCGATCAGCACATCACGGAAGTTCAG
>NZ_JBEYVJ010000532.1:0-4043 GCF_040643935.1 Kitasatospora sp. NPDC047058
GGTGTCGTACCCGCGCCCGCGGTCGCACCGGCGCCAGCGTCGGCGGCCGGGGAGGCGCCCGCCGTCCCCGTACCACCGCCCGCGCCGCCGCTGCCACAGGCCGCGAGCATGAGAGCGGCGGCCAGGCCGAGGGCCGGTCGAACCGCGTTCCTGCCGTGCATCAACGTTCTCTCCGTCCAGGCCGCGGCGCTGCCGCCACCGCCGAACGGGAGGTGGTCGCCATCCGCGGCCGGCTGACATGCTGGCACAGGAGAACCGGCCGGATCAGGCAATCCTCCTCATTCACAACCGAGTTGATGGCGCGTCAGGGTCCTTCGCGGGCGGAGTGGCAGGGCCCGGTCACCGCGTTCCGGGGTCGCGGCCGAAGAAGGCGGCGAGGCGGTCGTAGAGCGGGGCGTCCGCGGGGACGGTCACCTCGGGGCCGAAGGTGAGACCGTCCTCCTCGCTGCCGCGGTACTCGGGGCGCAGTGCGCCGCGGGCCCAGGCCAGCGAGGCGCGGGCCACTTCGTGGTCGAGGCCGTCCGTGGACTGGCCGGTGGCGCGGGCCAGGTCCCAGCCGTGGACGGCGAACTCGGCGATCTGCTGGTCCACCGGGAAGCGCGCGGGCAGCGTGCCGGCGTTCGGGATCTCGATGACGCCGGTGAGGTCCCCGGCGTTGCGCCAGGCGGCGACGAGCGCCTCGGCCCCGGCCTCGAAGGCGTGCAGCCAGTCGTCCTCGACCCGCTCGAAGGACTGCGACCAGTCCGGGTTGCCGCCGTTCGCCCGGACGGTGAACTGGCCCAGGTCGAACAGGAGGTGGCTGATCAGCGTGCCGACGTCCCAGGAGCGGCAGGGGGTCGCGTGGTCGGCCAGCTCGGTTCCGACACCGTCGATCAGGCCGGCGGTCTGTGCGAGGGCGCGGGCGAGCAGGTCGATCGGGTCTTCCGCTGCGGTCATGGCGCCACCTCTTCGGATGCAGGACAGGTGCTCGGACCGGCCGATCGTAAACGGGACCACCGACAACCGGCCCGGCGCAACACGCGCCGGGCCGGTCGCCTCGTCCTCCTGCCGCCTGACGGGCCAGGGCTTGCCGGACAACGCCCTACGCGGCGAAGCCGCCGTCCACGGCGATCTCGGCGGCCGTGATGTAGCGGCCGTCCTCACCGGCGAGGTGGGCGATGGTGGCGGCGATGTCGCCGACCCGGCCGAAGGTGCCGAGGGAGGTGAGCGAGGCCTGGAACTCGGCCGACGGGCCGTCCGCCGGGTTCATCTCGGTGTCGATCGGCCCCGGGTGGATCACGTTGACGGTGATCCCGCGCGGCCCCAGCTCGCGGGCGAGCGCCTTGGTGAGCCCGATCATCGCGGCCTTGCTGGCCGAGTAGAGCGAGCCGCCGGGGAAGGCGACGCGCTTGGCGATGCAGCTGCCGATCGTGATGATCCGGCCGCCCTCGGCCAGGTGGGCCGAGGCCGCCTGGGCGTACAGGAACGGCGCCCGGACGTTGACCTCCAGCACCCGGTCGACGTCGTCCAGCGCGATGTCCTCGATCGGGCCGAGCACGCCGATGCCGGCGTTGTTGACCAGGATGTCGAGCCGGCCGAAGCGCTCGGCCACCGCCGCCACCACGGCCCGGACGGCCTGCGGGTCGGCGCTGTCCGCCCGGACCGCCCAGCCGCGCCGGCCCATTCCGGTGATCTTGGCCGCAACAGCCTCGGCCCGCTCGGTGCTGCCCTGGTAGGTCAGGACGACGTCGGCGCCGTCCTCGGCCAGCCGCAGCGCGGCCGCCTCCCCGATGCCCCGGCTGCCGCCGGTCACCAGGGCCACCTTGCCGTCGAGCTTCGCCATCGCGGTCGTGGTCACAGTCGTCATATCGGTTGAACTCCTTGTCTCGTTCTCGGACATGACTCATCCTCTGCCGACGGGACCGGCGAGTCCGGCGGTAATCGGACATCGCGTTCAACGTTCAACAATCGGGCTCCGGGAGGCCCGCGGAAGTCTCCGGAAGCCCTCGCGGAACTCCTGGGAACGCCCGCCGCCCGAAGCCCCGGCGCACGCCGGAGCCCCGTCAGACCGGCAAAGCCCCCGTCCGTCCGGAGGCGCCTCCGTCAGACCGGCAGAGCCTCCCGGTAGTACGAGCCCACCGCCGGCTGCCCGGTGTAGTTGGGCCCCGCCGCCGGGTCCGCCCCGAGGTACCCGAACGGCAGCCGGACCACCCGGCCGCCGTCCAGCACCAGCAGGTGCCGCCACGCCCGGTACTCGAACCCGGCCGCCCGCAGCGCCGCCACCACCGGCCGTGCCGCGCTCGACCCGTCCGGGTGCCGCACCGAGTCGGGGTCGAAGTGCGCGGCGAACCGTCCGTCCGGCGCCAGCCAGCCGGCCGCGCGGACGATCGCGCCCAGCTGGTCGCCGAGGTAGTGCAGGCCGTGCACGCAGGTGATCAGGTCGTAGCGGCGGCCGGGCGTCCAGTCCGCCACCGCGGCGGTCACCAGTCGCAGCCGCGCAGCCCCCGGCGCCGGCCCGTACGGCGGGGCGGGCGGCACCAGCGGGCCGACCAGGTCGACCCCGGTCAGCTCGGCGGCGTCCGGCAGCAGCCCGGCCGCCTCGACGAGGGCCCGGCCCTCCCCGCTGCAGAGGTCCAGCCAGGCGACGGCGCCGCCCCGGCCGGCCAGCCACCCGGCCGGGTCGAAGCCGAGCTCCCTCGCGTAGCTGTTGACGCCGCTGAGCCCGCGCTCCCGGTTCATGGTGTTGTTCGCGACCACGGCCGAGCCGGTCAGCTCACCGTCATCCATCAGTCGAGGCATGCCGTCGACCCTATCCACCTGCGCGGACGCGGCCGAGCGGCCACCCCCGGCAGGGGTGACCGCTCGGCCCGGGCGGAACGGACCGTCAGAGGCTCAGGTTCTGGCCCGGGAAGATCAGGTCCGGGTCGGCGCCGATCGTCTTGATGTTCTTGGCGTACAGGCTCGCGGTGTCGGTGCCGGACTTGGCGGCGATGTCGCTGAGGGTGTCACCGCTCTTGACGGTGTAGCTGCCGCCGGAGGCGTGGGTGGCCGGGGCGGCCGGCGTGAACGGCTTGGCCGCGTCCTGGGCCTTTCCGGACGGCGACGTGGGCGTGGACGGCTTCGGGGAGGGCTTCGCGGACTTCTGCGCGGGCTGGGCCGGCGCGGGCTGGGCCGGCTGCCGGTTCTTCGGCGCGGCGGCCTTGGGAGTCGCGGGCTTGGGGGTTGCGGGCTTGGGGGTTGCGGCCTTGGGGGCTGCGGGCTTGGCGGCCGGGGCCGAGGTGTCGACGCCCGCCGGGGCGCCGCCCTTCGACAGGCCCGCCTTCGCCGAGCAGACCGGCCAGGCGCCGGGGCCCTGCGAGGCGAGCACCTTCTCGGCGACGGAGATCTGCTGCTCCCTGGTCGCCTTGTTGGCCTGCGGCGCGTACGCGGTGCCGCCGTACGCGGCCCAGGTGGACGGGGTGAACTGCAGTCCGCCGTAGAAACCGTTCCCGGTGCTGATGCTCCAGTTGCCGCCGCTCTCGCACTGGGCGACGGCGTCCCAGGACGAGGTGGGCGCGGCGGAGGCCGAGGTGGCCGTGACGAGGCCGGCCACCGGAAGGGCCGCGACGACCCCTCCGGCCAGCACGAGACGGGCGCGGTTGCGGCGCTTCCCGGTGGTGGTGTTGGTGGTGGTGGCAGCGGCGGTCTCGTGACGGTTCGACATGAAAATCCTCTCGGCAAACCCCGGGCAGGCAGGCGGAACCAGGCCCTTGGCAGGGCCGTCGTCGCTCTCCTCACTCGACGGGCGGCCGCGCACGTGTCCGACGTGCCGTGCCGCCCCGGCCACCCCCGCTCGCCGACGGCCTGGTCGAACCGGCCGCATCTGCGGGCACCGCCCTCGCGCCGGAGGTCAGTCGGCGGGCTGTGCCTCGGGGGTGAACCCGGGTGGTGCTCGTTGCACCGCCCAAGAAGCTACGGGCCATCCCCGGCCCGCTTCAAGCAATTCCTGGACATCGCAGGTCAGTTGACTGTTACCGGCGGTATCGATCATGAAGGCCCGCCCGAATCGACCGGCTTTGAGAAAA
>NZ_JBEYVJ010000533.1:0-4036 GCF_040643935.1 Kitasatospora sp. NPDC047058
GGCCCCGGAGCCCGCCCCCGGGCCGGCGCCGGCCGCCGCCCCCGCGGTGCCGATGCGGGCGGCGCTCGGCCTGACCGCGCTGGGCCACCCCGGACTGCGGGTGGGCCAGGTCGCCGCCGTCACCGGGGTCAACCGCGTCCCCGACCAGACGATGCGGATCAGCGCCGTCGTCCACCGGTTCAACTCCCGCTCCGGCTACACCGTGGACGTCAAGCTGGTGGTCGCCGAGGCGGGCAAGCGGGCGCAGGTCGGCGGCGGGGTGCAGGGCGTGGTCGACCGCTGGCGGGACGTCGTGGAACGCCAGCAGCAGGAGCGGCCGGCCATCGACATGGGCGAGGTCACCGCCTACGCGCCCGGTGCCGAGGGCAAGCACCTGGCCTCGCTGCACTATGGGCAGAGCCCGTCGGGCGCGGTGGTCGCCCCGAGCGTGGCGGCCCCGGTCGACACCGCGGTGGACCTGCACAACAAGCCGATCGCCTCCCCGTTCGCGTTCCACAACTGCGGCCTGATCACGCCGGTGTACCCGAAGATGCGCGCCGTCCTGGCGCACAACCGCGGCCTGGTGAACGACGCCGTGGTGACCGGTTTCCTCTGGCCGGAGAACCCCGCCCAGGCGCACCCCGGCAACCGGGCCGGCGACTACTGGCTCGCCCTGCCCACCCGGCTCGGCCCGGACGGGCTCCCGGTCGGCAAGGGCGCCAACGACCTCACCGACGCCACCGGCCACCGGGTGGTGCAGGTCGCCGGACTCCAGCTGCTCGTCGGCGCCGACAAGCTGCCGGACGTCGGCACCCGGCCGACTCCCCCGACCGACAGCACGATCACCATCGAGCACCAAAGCGGCACGAAGATCGCCGTGGACAAGGACGGCAACGTGACCATCACCACCGCCGCGGGAAAGAAGCTGACGCTCGGCAACGGCCAGGTCAGCCTCACGCTCGACGGCCCCTCCGTGAAGGTGTCCTGATGCCGGGCGCGCTCACCACCGCGTCGGTGCTGCAGTGCATCCACGGCGGCAGGCTCACCGTGCCGGCCGCAAGCACCGCGCTCACCGTCGACGGGCAGCCCGTGCTGGTCCAGAGCGACCTCACCGCCGCGACGATCGCCGGCTGCGCCAACACCAACGCGGCGGCCGGCCAGACCCCGTGCCTCAAGGTGACCTCGGTCACCACCGGGCTCAGCACCGCCCTCACCGTCCGGGGCCAGCCCGTGCTGCTGGACACCGCCCGGGGACTCACCAACGCGACACCGCCCGCGCCCGTCATGTGGCAGGTCGTCTCGGCCGGCCAGACCAAGCTGACGGCCCGGTAGCCGGGGCCAACCCAGGAGGATTGACGTGAACGACGGACCGTTCGGCCGCAGCCTGCTGATGCAGGACGGCGACCTGGTCGTACGCGACGGGCAGTTGGCCGAGGTCAGCGGCACGGACAACCTGCTCCAGGCGCTCACCCTGCGGGTGCTCACCCCGTTCGGGTCCGACGAGTTCAACGTCGGCTACGGGCTCGACGTGACCCGGGCCTTCACCGAGGCGCACCCGCCCCAGCTGGTGCGCAAGCTGCTGGAGCTGAACCTGGTCCGCACGCTGGTGACGGACCCGCGGGTGAGCGACATCCGGCAGATCACCTTCGACGACGACCCGCAGACCCGGCACGCGCGGTCCTGGAAGGTCCGGGTCGAGGTCGAGACGGTCGCGGACCAGCCGGCCTCGCTGCTGGTCGACGTGGGGGTGTGAGCGTCCGATGACCGAGTACGGAGTCACCGAGGAGGGGTTCGTCCTCAAGCCCTTCGACGTCCTCCTCCAGGAGGGCGTCGACCGGGTCAAGGCCGTCCTCGGCGTCGACCTGACCAGCACCAGCCCGGTCCGCAAGCTGCTGGAGGTCGCGGCGCACGAGGACGCCGAGGTCTGGAAGCTCATGGAGGACCTCTACTACGCCAACTTCGTCTCCACCGCGTACGGCGACGCGCTCGACCTGCTCGGGCAGGACGTCGGCCTGGAGCGCCGGGACCTGTTCAGCGAGGGCACCGTCCGGTTCACCCTGGCCGGGGCGGCTCCGGGGCGCGACTACGTCGTGCCGGAGGGGACGGTCGTCACGACGGCGGCCGCGCCGCTGCGGGCGTTCGCCACCACGGCCGCGGCCCGGCTGAGCGCGACCGCCCCCACCGCGGACGTCGCCGTCGCCGCGGTCGACCGCGGCGACACGTACGACCGAGACCGGGGCACGGTCACCGTCGTCGACCCGGTCTGGCAGCAGGTGTACCTCGGCGACTTCGCCCCGGCCACCCTGACGGTGACCAACCCCGTCCCCACCACCGGCGGCGGGCGGCGCGAACCCGACGCGGTCTACCGCGCCCGGCTCACCGGGCTCGCCCGCGACCTGTGGACCCTGGACAGCGTGCGCCAGGAGGTCCTGGACGTGAACGGCGTCGTGGACGTCGTGCTGTCCGACCCGCTCGGCGGCGTGGACGTGTCCCAGAGCTACTTCGACGCGTTCTCGTTCGACCAGCGGCTGTTCAGCACCGAACGCCACGTCGGCGAGCCGTACTTCTTCGACGTGCTGGTCGCCCACGACTACCGGTGGCCGTGGCGGACGACCGGGCCGGTGCCCGGGGTGTACGAGCGCGTGTCGGACGCGGTGGACCGGGTGCGTCCGGTGGGCGTGCACGCCAACATCGTCGAGGCCAACCACATCGACACCGGTGTCCGCGCGACCGTCATCGTCGAGGCCGGGTCCGACAGCGCGGCCCTGCGGTCCGCGATCCTGCGGCGGCTGGCCGCCGACATCGGCGGGCTGCGGCTCGGCGGCGACGTCCGGTACTCGCACGTGATGGCCGCGTTCGTCGAGCAGCCCGGGGTCGTCGACGTACAGCAGCTGCACCTGCGGCGGTGCCCGCCGGCATTCGGGCGGATCACCTTCGGCGCGGTGCCGCACCAGACCGCGGTGGTCGAGGCCGCCGTCGGCGAGAACCTGGTGATGGGGCCGACCGAACTGGCCGTCTTCCGGCCGGACAGCGTCCTGATCGACCTCGCGGTGGTGGTCCGGTGAGCACCCTGGCCGCGGTGCGGATGGCACGCCACCTCACGGCGCCGTTCGGCCGGGGCGCGGACTCGCTCGCACTGACGCTCCTTCCGGGCTCCGACGCGGCCACCGCGACGGTCGCCCCGTACGACTTCGCGGACCATCGGGCGACCTTCGGGCATCCGGCCGAACCGGTCTACGTCCTGGCGCTGGTGCGGGACTGCGAGCACGCCACCGTGGTCGACGTGGGCCTCGCCGGGCCGGGCGGCGCCGCCGGCCCGGTGTCCGTCACCGTCCCGGCCGGGACGCGGGCCGGGACGTCCTACGTCCTTCGGCTCCCGGCCGGGACGAGCGAGGCGACCACGCTGACCCGCCTGGTGACGACGCCCGCACCGGCCGACGGGAGCGCCGCGGAGCGCTGGTCGCTCACCGCGCTGCTCGGCACGACCGGCAAGCTGCTGTGGGCCCTCGGCGCCGAGCGGGACCAGCTGCGCCACCACCTCGCCCGCACCCTCGCCCAGCGCCGGCTGTCCAAGGCCACCGGCGCCAGCCTGGACCTCATCGGGGCCGACCTCGGAGTGCCGCGCTTCCCGCCGCTGCCATACGGCTACGACGAGCACGTCGTCGCGCTGTACCACCTGGACGACAAGGCCGGCGCGGCCCCGCAGGTGGAGGACCTCACCGGGCGCTACCCGGGGCGCACCGGCCATCACGGCACGATCGCCGGTCCGGTCCTGCCGGGCAGCCCCGGCCGGTACGGGCGGGCCTTCCAATTCACCGGTCCCGCGGCCGTCGTCACCGTGCCGAGCAGCCCCGACTTCGACATCGGGCCGGCGGCGGACGCGACCGTGGAGTGCTTCGTGCGCCCGGATCCGGCCCCGTCGGACGGCCTGCTGCTGACCCGGCACCCCGACCCGGCGAGCACCCGGGCCGGCTGGGTGCTCGGCACCGGCGACTTCGGCCGCGGGCTGCCCGGGAACCTCCGGTTCGCCGAGGGCGACGGCGCCACCACCGTGGAG
>NZ_JBEYVJ010000534.1:0-4034 GCF_040643935.1 Kitasatospora sp. NPDC047058
CCCTATTAAGAGGCGGTGGCGGCTCGGGTGGTTCACCGTCCCCCCCCACGGGGGGGGGGGGGTCCCCCCGGGGCCGCCCCGGGGGGGCTGCCCGGTCCCCGGTGGCGGCCGGCCCGGGCGGGCGTGTCCGGGTGGGCACGTCGTCCGCGGGTCGGTGGGTGGTGCGGTGGTGGCGCGTGGCGGGCCGGTCAGGCGGGAACGGTCATGGTCGGGAACTCGAAGGAGGGTGCCGGGGAACCGCCGGAGGCGAGCAGGTGCGAGCGCAGGCCCAGGCCGCCGCCGGTGCGCAGGCGGATCTCGCCCGCGGGGTGGTCGGCCGGCTCGTCGGGCCGGGTGGTCGCCGGGACCGGAACGAGCGTCAGGTCGGTGTCGTACATGTGCTCAGATACTCCCATTCGTCCTTGAATCGGGTGGTGACAGGGTTGGAACCGGGCGGGCGGCAACGCCCGCCCGCCGCACCGTACCCGGTCCGGGCGGACCGTGACGACGGTGCGCTCAGGGCGCCGTCGGACGCAGCAGCAGGGCGGGCGGCACCCGCTCGGGGAAGCCCAGCCGGAGCAGCCCGTGCCCGATCCCGGCCAGTCCGGTGAGCAGGCCCGGGTGCGGCACGTGCTCCGGGGTGCCGCAGCGGGCGCCGTCCTGGTCGAGGCCGGCCAGCAGCGCGCCGGCCCGTCTGACCCACGGCGTGCGCCCCTGCGCGGGGCGGCCGTGGCCGAGCAGCTCCAGCACGCCGAGCTCGCCGTGGCACAGGCCGTGGTCGGGCAGCGGGGCGGCGCGCGCGGTGTTCCGGACGGCCTGTTGCAGCCACCCGGCGAGCTGCGGGTCGTCCGCGGCGGCCGGGCTGTCGGCCACCGCGAGCGCGATGCCGGGCCGGCCGCGGCACCAGGACGGTTCGCGGGCGCGGCCGGCGGTGGCGGCGTGCAGGGCGGCCAGGCCGGCCCGGTGGTGCGGGCCGTCGGCCGGTTCGCCGGTGGCCCGGGCGTAGCGCAGCAGCGCCCAGCCGGTGCCCGCGGCGCCGTGTGCGAAGCCGGGGCCGGCCGGTGGCGGCTCCGCGGTGAGCCGGTCCGCGCAGCGGGCGGCGGCGTGCAGGGCGTCGGGCCGGCCGGTGGCGGCGTGTACGGCGAGCAGGGCGGCCAGGCCGCCGGCGGTGCCGCTGTGCACGCCGGTGTCGGTCTCGCGTGCGGCGGCGGCCGCGGTGAGCGCCACCGCGGGGCCGGTCCACTGCCGGATCAGCGGGTCGTCGAGGGTGCGGGCGATCTCGGTGAGCGCGTACGTGATGCCGCCGAGCCCGGCGAACCCGCCCGAGCCGACGGCGGCCGGGTGGTCGGGGTGGGCGCCGAGCAGGTCGAGCAGGCCGGGGACGGGCGCCAGCGCCCGGCGGGCCGCCTCGGCGTAGCGGTCGGAGCCGGTGAGCGCGGCGAGTTGGGCGAGGAAGAGCGCGGTGCCGGTGTACCCGCCGGCCAGGTCGGCGCCGAGCGGCCGGACCCGCCAGTACCGGTCGGCGAGCAGCTCCAGGCCGAGCCAGTTGGTGCGGGTGCGCCCGCGGTAGGCCGCCGCGACGAGCTGGTCGCCGATGCCGCGGGCGGCGGCGAGCACCCGTTCGGGCTCGGGCGCGGTGGCCCAGACGTTCTCGGGCGCCGGGCGGCCGGGGCGGTGCGCCGGGGTGGGGGCGGCGCCGGCCATCGCCGCGCGGATGATCCACTCCTGGTCCTTGCGGTCCACCCCGCCGAGCGCGGCGAGTTTGGCCTCGGCGCGGGCCAGCCCGGGTTCGGCCAGCTCGCCGGGGAGCCGGCGGCCCGCGGCCGTCCACAGGTCGCGGCTGCCGGGGCGGGTGGTGAACAGCGGGACGTCGCCGGCCCAGAGGTCGGCGAGCTCGTGGTCGGCGAGGCCGGGTCGGCCCGGGTCGGCGACGGCGTCGGTGCGCAGCAGCTCCAGCACCGCGCCGCGGGCGGCGGCGTCGCGCAGCACGTCGGGGTGGGTCGACTCGTCCAGCAGTTGCGTGTAGACGCGGGTCGCGCGCGGCACCACCCGGACCTCGTCCTCGGCGAAGGCCCGCAGCAGGCCGCGGGGGCCGGTGAGTTGACCGCGGCCGGCGACGAGGGCGGCGTAGCCGGCGCGGAAGCCGGCCAGCAGCGCGGCGGTGTGCGGCGCCGGGTCGACGGGGGCGCCGTGCAGCCGGGGCCGGTTGCGGGCCTCGCGGAACGGGCGGGGGCGCCGCACCAGGCGCATCTCGTCGGTGCCGGCGCCCGCCCAGTCCACGCCCTCCACCGGGGACGTCGCGCGCCGTCCGCCGCCGAGGCCGGAGACGTCGACCGCGCCGTCGTCGCCGAGCAGCAGCTGCGGCAGCAGCCCGACCCGGTGGACCGACTCCTCCAGGGCGCGGGCCGCCGGGTCCTCCGCGGGGCAGGCCTGGGCCGGCGGGTGGAACAGCGTCTCGACGTCCACCAGGACGGGCTGCTCCCCGGCGGCGACCACGTTCTCGAAGTGCAGGTCGGTGCCGTCCAGCACGTGCAGCAGGGCGAGCAGCACGCCTGCGCGCCGGTAGAACCGGTCCACCTCGTACGGGGTGCGGCAGGGGCGGGCCTCGGCGAACTCGGCCCAGCCGTAGCCGCCCCGGTCCAGCAGCCCGAGCGCGCGCAGCCTGGGCACGTCGGGCTTGGTGTTGAGCCAGCCGAGCAGCGCGTTGAAGTGCCGGTGGGCGGCGGGCGGCCGGGGGCGGTAGACGGCGGCGGCGCCGTTCGCGAAGTGCAGCACCGCGACGGCGCGGCCGCGGCGGTGGCGGTCGCCGGCCTCGGAGTCGACGGCCAGCAGCGGGCCGGGGTCGGTGCCGCGCAGCAGGTCGGTGACCAGCAGCGGGCGGTCGGCGGCGAAGCGGGTGAGCAGTTCGGCGTGGGCGTCGGCGGCGTCCAGGCAGGTCTGGGCGAGCAGCCGGGCGAGTACCGGGTAGGTGCGCAGCAGGGTGGCGAGGCCGTCGCGGCGGGCGGTGAGGGCGAGGAAGGAGCGGAACCGTTCCTGCGGGGTGCCGCCGCTGAGCCGGCCGGCGGTGCGCGCGGTGTGCAGCTCAAGGACCAGGGTGCGGGCGGCGATCCGGCTCAGGCGCTCGGTGAGGCGGGCGGTGAAGCCGGCCTGCAGGGAGGGCATGTCGAGGTGCGGGACGGCCGGGTCGGCAGGGCCGGCGAGGCCGGCGAGGCCGGCGGGGACGGCGACGGCGAGGCCGGCGGTGTCGAGGGCGGAGAGCAGGCGGGCCAGCGCGTGGTGGGCGAAGGGGGCCAGGACGAGGCCGAAGCCGGTGAGGCCGGGGTAGGCGGCGCGCGGGACGACCGGCTGCTCGGGCGCGGCGGCGACGGCGGCCTCGGTGAACGCGGCCCACTCGGGGCGGCCGGACGGAGCGGGCCGGCCCGGCGTCAGGGCGGGTTCCCACCAGGGCGAGGGGGCGGTCGCGGTGAGGCGGAGCCGGGTCGTCCGGGGCCGGGCGGAAGCCCTGGCGGCGGGGGCGGCAGCCGGGGCCGCGCTTGCCGGGTGGTCGCCGACGCGGACCGGGTCGTCGCCGTCGGCCTGGGTCTGGCCGGAACAGGACGGGCCGGAGTGGGCCTGGCCGGTGTGGGCCTGGTCGGCATGGCCGGCCGGCCGGTCGCCGGTGCGGGCCGGAAGGTCGCCGGGCATCGGAGAGTGCGGTGTTGCGGGGGTCGGGGTGGCGGCCGGTGCGACCGGGCCCTGATCCGGTGCGACACCCCCGTCGAGGCGCGCTCTGCGCACGGCGTTCACCTCTGCCACCACCGCACCTCCGATGCCGGGTGAGGGCCGCGCTGCCGTCGAAGTCGCCGCCCTCGGGGCTGATCCTTGTCCTGCCGTGGCCGCCGGGGCATGGGGGACCGGCCCCCATCTTTCCGGTGGCCGGCCCGCATGATCCGGGGGCGTACGGTCCGCGGGACGGCGTGCGCCGGGCGGGGGCGGGGGCGGCGGCGCCCGGCGGCGCTGCGGGCGGCCGGCGCGCTCGCCCCCGCGCCCGGCCGTTCTCGCCGGCGCCCGGCCCG
>NZ_JBEYVJ010000535.1:0-4029 GCF_040643935.1 Kitasatospora sp. NPDC047058
GCCGGGCCCGGGGCCGCCGCGGCCGGCCACCGCCGGACCCTGCTGCGCCGCCGCGCCCTGCCCTACCTGCTGCTCGCGCCCGCCCTGGTCACCTTCGCGGTCTTCAAGGCCTACCCGATCGTCTCCTCCCTGCTGCTGTCGCTCACCACCGGCTCCGGCGCGGCCACCCGCAACGCCGGCGCGGCCAACTACCGCCGCCTGCTCCACGACCCGCTGTTCTGGACCGCCCTGCGCAACACCGCGCAGATCCTCGTCGTGCAGGTCCCGGTGATGCTCGCCCTCGCGCTCGCCCTGGCCGTCGGCCTCAACTCGGCCCTCGTCCGCTGGCGCACCGCCTGGCGCCTCGGCGTCTTCATGCCCGTCGTCACCGGCCTGGTCGCCACCGGCGTGGTCTTCGCCTTCCTGCTGCGCACCACCGACGGGCCCGTCAACAAGCTGCTCGGACTCGTCGGCCTGCCCGGCGCCGACTGGCTCGGCGACCCGTTCTGGGCCCGGATGGCCGTCGTCCTCGTCCTCACCTGGCACTACACCGGGTACAACGCCGTCATCTACCTGGCCGGCCTGCAGGGCATCCCCAAGGAGCTGTACGAGGCCGCGATGGTCGACGGCGCCGGCCCGCTGCGCCGCTTCGCCTCCGTCACCCTGCCCGCACTGCGCCCCGTCCTGCTCTTCACCGTGGTGCTCTCCACCATCGGCACCCTCCAGCTCTTCGACGAGCCGTTCGTGCTGACCCGCGGCGGGCCGGACAACGCCACCCTCACCGTCTCCATGTACCTGTACGACAACGGCTTCCGCTACTTCGACTTCGGCTACGCCTCCGCCATCGCCTACGCGCTCACCCTGATCGTCTCGGTGCTCGGCGCGGCCCAGATGCGCCTGATGGGAGAACGCACTTGAGCGGCCCCGCCGCCACCGCCGCCCGGTTCCGCGGATGGCCCCTGACCCTCACGCTCGCGGCCGTCACCGGCCTGTCCGTCGGCCCGTTCTACTGGCTGGTGGTGGGCTCGACCCACAAGGACACCGAGATCTTCGACTGGCCGCCCCACCTGCTGCCCGGCGGCTCCCTCGGCGAGAACCTCGACCACCTCCAGGCCAAGATCGGCCTGGGCCGCGTCCTGGTCAACTCACTGGCCATCGCCGGCCTGCAGACCGCCGGTGCGCTCGTCGTCGCGCTGCTCGCCGGCTACGCCTTCGCCAAGTTCCGCTTCCGCGGCCGGACGGTGCTCTTCGCCCTGCTGCTCTCCACCCTGGTGGTGCCCGAGCAGGTCATGCTGGTCCCGCTGTTCAAGATGATGATGTCCTTCCGGCTGCTCGACAGCTACCAGGCCGTCGTCCTGCCCGGGCTCTGCGTGCCCTTCGCCATCTTCCTGATGCGCCAGGCCCTGGGCAGCATGCCCGACGAACTCCTCGACGCCGCCCGCGTCGACGGCGCCGGCGAACTGCGGGTGCTGTGGAGCGTGGTCGTCCCCGTCATGCGGCCGGTCCTCGCCGCCCTGGCGATCTTCCTCTTCCTCGGCTCCTGGAACCAGTTCGTCTGGCCGCTGATCGCCCTGCGCAGCCCCGAGATGCACACCCTGCCGGTGGCCATCGCCACCCTCCACGGCAGCCGCACCACCACCGACCACGGCGCGATCCTGGCCGGTACCGCCCTGTCCACCCTGCCGATGATGGTCCTCTTCCTGGCCCTCCAACGGCAGTTCATCTCCGGCCTGCTGGCCGGCGCCACGAAAGGCTGACGATGGACGACATCTGGGAACCGCACGCCCCCGCCGCCGACGGCGGACTCCGGCCGCTGGCCGCCGAGGGGCTGGACCTGCGGGCCGCCGGCGAGGCCACCACCCGCCGGCTGGCCGACGGCCGGATCGAGGTGACCGCCGAGAGCCCCGGCGAGGCCCGGATCGAGTGGCGCCTGCCCTGCACCGACGCCACCGCCCTGTGGACCCCCGATCCGCGCGGCACCGGCTGGCTGCCCGCCGCCTGGAGCGCGCCGCGCCGTACCAGCCTCGCCAAGGGCGCCCCCGTCGCCGCCCTGGTCGGCACCGGTGACCACGCGGTCTGTGCCTTCGCCGCCGGCCGGGCGGACGTCCTGGCCGGCGCCGGCGTGGTCGAGGAGAACGGCGAGTTCCGGTTCTGGGTCCAGGCCACCGGCCGGCTCACCGTCCGGATCGACACCTCCCGCCGCCACTTCGCCCGCTGCCTCGCCGACCTCGCCGACTGGTGGGCGGACGGCCGCACCGCCGCCGTCCCCGACGCCGCCCGCCGCCCCGCCTACTCCACCTGGTACGCGATGCACCAGGACGTCACCCCCGAGGCCGTCGAGGCCCAGGCCGCCCTCGGCAAGGAACTCGGCCTCGACACGATCATCGTCGACGACGGCTGGATGACCCGGGACCGCACCCGCGGCTACGCCCACTGCGGTGACTGGGAACCGCTCTCCCTGCCCGGCACCGCCGACCACGTCCGCCGCGTCCACGACCTCGGCGTCCGCTACCTGCTCTGGTACGCCCTGCCGTTCATCGGCAAGGAGAGCGCCGCCTGGGACCGGCTCGGCCGCCACGCCCTCGCCGACGCCGGCCACCTCGGCGCGATCGTCGCCGACCCCCGCTACCCGGCCGTGCGCGACCACCTCACCGACCGCCTCGCCCGGGCCGTCGAGGAATGGGGCATGGACGGCCTGAAGATCGACTTCGTGGACTGGTTCGCCGTCCCCGACCCGCCCGCCCCCGGCCCGGAGGCGGACTGCGCGACCGTCGACGAGGGCGTCGAGCGGCTGCTCGCCGCCATCCACGCCCGGATCACCGCCGTGCAGCCGGAGGCGATGACCGAACACCGCCAGCCCTACACCAGCCCCGGCCTCTGGCCGTACACCACCATGGTCCGCGCCACCGACTGCCCGCTCAGCCCGCAGGAGAACCGCCAGCGCACCGTCGACCTGCGGCTGGTCGCCGGCCCGGTCGCCGTCCACAGCGACATGCTCATGTGGCACCCGGACGAACCGGCCGAGCAGGTCGCCTGCCACCTCATCAACGTCCTCTTCGCCGTCCCGCAGGTCTCCGTCGACCTGGCGGCCCAGAACCCCGGGCAGCGCGAGGCCCTCGCCTTCTGGCTCGGCGTCGTCCGCACCCACCTCGACACCCTGCAGCGCGGCGAACTCCGGCCCGACCGGCCCGACCTCGGCTACCCGATGGTCACCGCCGCCGGCGACGGCACGGTCGTCGTCGCCCGCTACGCCCCGCTGCCCGTCCGCACCGGCGACGGCCCGTGGCACACCCTGCTCGTCGCCAACGCCGACGCCGACCCCGAGGTGCGCCTGCTCGGCGTCCACGGCCCGGCCGGGATCACCGTCCGGGACGCCCGCGGGCGTATCGTCCGTAACGACACCGCCGACCTGGCCGGCGACACCACCGTCACCGTCCCCCGCGGGGGGCTGCTGACCCTGAGCCGTCCCCCGGCGTAGCCGCCCGGCCCGACACCCCACGGAGCACCGATGACCCAGGGCGCACGCCCGCCGCGCCGCGCCACCACGATCGCGGAGGTCGCCCGCGCGGCGGGCGTGTCCCGGCAGACCGTCTCCAACACCCTCAACGCCCCCCACCGCGTCCACCCGGACACCCTGGCCCGGGTCACCGCCGCCATCGAGGAGCTCGGCTACCGGCCCGACCAGTCGGCCCGCTCACTGCGCACCGGCGAGCGGCGGATCATCGGCTACCTCGCGCCGGTGGACGACCCGTTCGACCCCAACCCGCTGATGGCGGGCTTCCTGGAGGCCCTGGTCGACGCGGCCGGCACCGAGGGGCACCACGTCCTGCTGGTCCGCCCGGCACCCGGCGCGGAACGGGCCCGGGCGGCGGTCGACGAGCTGGTGGCCGCCCGTCAGGTCGACGGGCTGGTCCTCGCCGACGTGCTGCCCGACGACGCCCGGGCCGCCCACGCGGCCCGGGCCGGCGTCCCGTTCGCCGCCTTCGGCCGCACCGGCGCGCAGCTGCCGCAGCACTGGGCCGACATCGACAACGGCGCGGCGATGGCCGA
>NZ_JBEYVJ010000536.1:0-4022 GCF_040643935.1 Kitasatospora sp. NPDC047058
CATCGGCATGGCGCTGGTCGTCGTCCTCGACTACTTCACTGACGCCGCGGTGACCGTCACGTCCACCGCGTGTGACCTGCCCCGGGGGCCGTTCCCGTCGCGATGTCGGACCCGGGTGGCAAGCTCTCGATCGATCACGCGTCCTTCTACGATCGGAGCCTGCCGGCGATGGGTGTCGACTTTGATGCGGCATGGTGTGCAACGGACCTCGGCGACCACCGTCCGTGCCGCTACACCTACGAGAGGTACGCGTACGACACGCTGCCGCCCCTCGACGAGGCGTTGTTCGCCGGGGAGTTCCGGTGGTTGGGCGATCCGGGCGGGTTCGTCGCCGATCAGGCCGCGAAGTTGAAGCCGATCGAGGGGAAACTCGCCGCCGAGGGGCTGGCGTTGCCCAAGGACTTCGTCACCTTCGCAGTGTCGTCGAACTTCCAGGGTGCGTTGGACGGCGTCTCGGTGACCGCCTGCTGGAGCAGCCTCTCCGAGCCGCTGCCCAGCCCCGTCGAGCCCGGGGCGTTCCTCGTTCGCTTCCTTCGCGACCAGCAGGACTGTGTCCTCTGGTACCTCTACCTGCGGCCGTCCGGCGAGGTGTTCGTGGTCAGCTCCCATCTCGACTACGAGTTCGAGTACACGGCACGGGATTCGGACGAGTTCCGGCCCGAGAGCGACCTGGCCGATCATGATGCGCAACGGGCGGCGATCCTCTGGTGCGCGCCCTCCTTCGAGAGCTTCGCCTACCGGTTCTGGCTGGAGAACCGCCTCTGGCACGTGGTCAACGGTGGTGACGATGCGTCCCCGGACCCGGCGATGCTGAGGTACCTGGACCACTACGCAGCCGCCTCGCCGCAGCAAGGCTGACCCGGAGCCCTGACGCGGACGCGCCGGCGTGCGAGGATCGGGGGCCATGAGATCACCGACAGCGGACGGTTCAGGCCCGGCACCGGGGGATCCGCCGACTACGTGGAGCACCTGCAGGTCCCCGCGCTGAGCTTCGGTACGTATTCCATCCCGGCGGGAGCGGTCGACGGGCAGTCCCCGCACACTGAGGACGAGATCTACGTCGTGACGCAGGGCCGCGGCTCGTTCACCTCCGGCGGCCGCACGATCACCGTCGGCCCCGGCAGCACACTCTTCATCCCAGGCCGGGGGAGCACCGCTTCCACGACGTCACCGAAGACCTGGTGGCACTGGTCTTCTTCGCCCCCGCCTACAGCGGAACGCCGAACGACTGACACACCGGCGCGGCGAGCACCCACCAGCCCGCCGGACCGCGCATCCCCGAACCGCTCGACGAACCACCGACGGCTGCGAAGTCGCCGACGGCTCAGTGCCAGGCTGAGGCAGCTAATGAGCGGGGACAGTCACGCAACGGCCACCGAAGCAGCACCCCCACGCCAAGTGCCCAGTGTTGCCCCGGCCGCACTGGGCTACGCGTCGTCTCCGTGATTCGCCTTCGCCTCGCTTTGTGCTTTGACGAAGGCCTGGGCAAACATCCCCCAGTAGGTGGACATGTCGTCGCTCGAGCCGGCTTCGAACATCCCATCCGCCCGCGCCCACGCCATGAGAAGCAGATCGAAGGAATCGGCCAGCTCGTCAACCAGGTCCTCCACCTCAGATCGCGACCGGGCTGCGGCCGCGCGGTTTCGGGCTTCCAGGAACCTCTTGACCATCGAATGCCGGGAGTTCAAGCTGAGGACCGTCCTCCCGGCCAGGTTGGCAACCTCGAACATCTCGGCGCCGGGCCAGCTTCCATTCACCAGCGTCATCGGTTGGTTCGTGAGAGGGCCGTCGCGTTGTGAGGCTTCAGCGTCGTCGCGCTCCTCGTACGCCGATTGCCCGGATCCTCCGGCGCCGCCACGATGGACCGGCTCACGGTCGGAACCATGTCGGTCTTCATCCGACGCCCGGAGCCACGCCTCATGAACCTGCCTCAGGGTCTCCTGCGCGTCCAGTTGCTCGACCGACTTGGCTACCAGGACACGCACGACGGACTGAACCTTCGGCCATGCAGGCAACTTCTTCCCGCTTAGCATCGAACTCACCGTCTCGCGCGAGACCAAGTCGGCTTCCTCGTCCGACTCGCGAACCTTCTCGCTGATGGCACGCGTGCTCATGTAGCCCGTCAGCCTGTGCAGGCGCTGGAGGTCATGCACGAGGTTCCGGTGCGGACCATCCGGCAGCCCGTCTTCGCCCAACATGGCGATCCGCGGCAAAGGATCACCCCCCTCTCAATCGGCGCAGCATGTCAGAAAGTGTCAGATCACGGCAACGCACGTCCGACCGTGTCACCCCGTGGCTTGCACCCCGAGCCAGAGACCAAGCTCGAGACATCAGCAGTCCGTCAACCAAGCGGGGACACACGATGGTCAAGAGGAAGGCGCACAGGCCGGCAGAACGGTCCCAGGTGCGAAACGCAGTCATTCGGGGCGCCGTAAGCGGTGGCGTTCGAGCTCTCCTGGAGTTCATCCTCAGACTTTTGCCCTGAGCTCAGGAACGCCCGCACCGTGCGCGCTGCGGGGCAGGTACCCGACGACGAAGCGGACGCTGTGGTGCGCGAAGCCGCCAACCCTGAGCCGGACACTGGTGCCATCGGTCGCCAGCTAAGGGTGATCACAGCGGCTTCCGGGTTGGCGCGCGACCACCCGCATGCCCTCCTGCTACGCCGTCCCGGCCTTCCGACCGGACTTCCACAAGTTCGTCACAAGAGCGTCGGGCCCCTCCCCCGACGGCAACGTCCTTGAAAGCATCGTTGCCGGGTATCGGGGAGGTGCCCGCGGAGCGATCGATGGGAGGGTTGCGATGAACGCGCGGATCGAGGACGCCACGTCGCCCGGCCGGTTCCGGCAGGCCGTCGGACCGGCCGGCCGTGTCCTGGTGCAGGGCCTGCTCCTGCTGGCCGGCCTGGCCGTCACCGTGCTCGGCTTCGGCCGGTTCGTCGACGCGAACGAGGAAGCGGTCGCCTATCACTCGGCCGCGGTGTGCGACACGGCGGCGGCCACGCCGGGGACGGACTGCGTACGGCACGAGACCGGCAAGGTGACGGACAAGAACTCCGGCGATTCCTACTACAACTTGACGGTGGCCCGCGAGACGGCCCCCAAGCACACCTTCGAAGTCCCCTGGACCCTCTACACCGACACGGAGGTCGGCTCGGAGGTCGACCTGGCGGTCTTCCACGGGCGGGTCGCCGAGATCTCCCACCACGGGAGCCACTCCCAGACCGCGGGCACGTCCTGGTCGGCGTCCCTGGAGGTGGCCCTCCTGGTCGGCCTGGGTTCGACGCTCACCGTCCAGGGCCTGACCTGGTCGCGTTCGGGTTCGCGAGGGGCCCGCATCGTCCTCACCAACCTGACCGTCACCCTCACCGCGTTCTTCGGCTGCCTCGTCCTCATGTCGTCGACGACGTCCCTCGGCCTCACCCTGGCCATTCCCGTGTTCGGCTGGCTGTTGATGACCGCCGTCGTCACGACGGCCTCCTGGGACCAGCCCCTGGGAGACCCGCTGTACGGCCGACGGCCCCGTCCGGCCTGGTGAGAGCGGTCGGCGCAGGTGCGCGGCACGGCCTGCGTCGAGACCCCGCTGATACGTTGACCCCATGACAGTGGCATTGATCGACTCGGGATTCGGCCTCCTCTCGACCGCGGGCTGGCTTCGGCACCTCGCCCCGGAGCTCGATCTGCTGCTGCTTCTGGATCCCGAGGGCGCCCCTTGGGGTCCCAAGACGGCCTCCTTCGTCACGGACCGTCTGCTCACCGCCGCCGACCTGGCCACGCAGCGCGGTGCGCAGGCCGTCGTGGTCCCCTGCAACACCGCCACCGTCACCGCGATCGACGCCCTGCGCGAGAGGTTCGAGCCGCGCGTTCCCGTGATCGGAACCGTCCCCGCCGTGAAGCCGGTCGCGGCGGCCGGCCGGAACCTCGCCGTGTGGGCGACCGTCCGTACCACCGAGAGCGACTACCAGGAACGCCTGATCGCGGACTTCGCGAACGGCGTGCCGGTGGCACGGATCGCGTGTCCCGGCC
>NZ_JBEYVJ010000537.1:0-4002 GCF_040643935.1 Kitasatospora sp. NPDC047058
CCGCGGAGACCACCACCGTGTGCGACACCCCGGGGGTGTTGTCCACGAAATTGGTGATCAGCCAGTTCAGGTTCTGTGCGGCCTGGCTCATCTGACTCAACTCAACGCTCCTGGTGGTTCGAGCCGCCGAAGAGATCGGTGCTGCGGTTCTGCTGTCCGTTGCCGGACTGGTCTACCTGATCGGGGTCGATCCGGAAACTCCCGGTGTTGCCGGCGCTACGGCCCTGCTCCACACCGCGGCGCAGGTTGGTGAGGCGGCCACGGACCTCCTCGGGGCTGCGGGAGACCTGCGGCCCGTCCTGCGGGGTGGGCTTGGCGTTGCCGGCGACCAGGTTCTGCTTGGGCACCCGGCGGGGCAGGCCCGAGGCGGTGGTACCGCCGGAAGCGGGCTCGCGGAGCTGCTCGGCACGCTGCCAGGCGCCGTCGTTCGGCGACTGCCAGGTACCTGCGGAGCCGGTCGGTCCGGTGGGACCGTACCCGCCCAGGGCGGACACCTCGTGTCCGCGGGATTCGGTCGGCGCCGAGGTGTCCTTGGCGCCGGTGAACCAGTTCGGGGTCTCGCCGTTGTTCGGGCCGCTCAGGACCGGGGCGGAACCGGGGCCGCCGCCGGCGAGCTGCTGGCCGGGGCGGCGCTGGGGCAGCCCGGACGGCAGGGTGGCGGACGGCTCGGCCGCGGGCAGGGCCGGCGGCTCCGGGCTGTACGGGTGGCCGGCCGGGGCCTCGGGGGCCTGGCCGCCGTACTGCTCCCCGGCGTAGCCGTCGTTGTAGCCCTGGTAGTCCTGGTACTGGCCGTACTGGTCGTCCTGGCCCTGGGCCTGGCCGTACTGGTCGTCGGCGTAGCCCTGCTCGGCCTGGCGGCCGTAGGCGTCCTGGCCGTACTCGTTCTGCGCGTAGCCGTTCTGGTCGTAGCCGTACTGGTCGTCGGCGTAACCGGTCTGGTCGTAGCCCTGGCGCCCGTACGGGTCGTCCTGGCCGTAGGCCTCGTCGTTGCGCCGGCCGTACGCCGGGTACTCCTCCTCGACCTCGGCGTCGAGCACCGGCGGCATCTGCGCGGTCTCCGGGCCGGACTCCAGGGCGGCGCGGCGGACCTGGTCGAGCCGCTGCGAGCGCTGGACGGAGTCCAGGGCCGGGCTGAAGCCGGTGGAGCCGGCGCCCTTGCCGGTGAGGTGGTCGTCGAAGCCCAGCTCGGCGGCGCTGCGCGGCTGCTCCATCGCGGCCCACTCGGCGCTCGGCTCCTGGTCGGCGAAGATCCGGGAGACGGTGAACTCCTCCTCCGGCTCCGGCGCCGCGCCCATCTGGGTCAGGAACGGCGGCAGCATGACCAGCGAGGTGGTGCCCGCGGACTCGCCCGAGGGGCGGAGCTGGACGCGGACGTCGTGCCGCTGGGACAGCCGGCCGACCACGAAGAGGCCCATGCGGCGGGAGATGGTGGCGTCGACCGTGGGCGGCTCGGCGAGCTTCTCGTTGATCTCGGCGAAGTCCTCGGCGGTGAGGCCGATGCCCTTGTCGTGGATCTCGACCAGCACGCGGCCGTCCGGCAGGCGGGTCGCGTTGACCAGCACCCGGGTCTGCGGGCTGGAGAACGAGGTGGCGTTCTCCAGCAGCTCGGCGAGCAGGTGGACGAGGTCGGTCACGGCGGCGCCGACGACCTCGGCCTCCGGGATGCCGGCGAGCTCGACGCGCTCGTACTGCTCCACCTCGGACGCGGCGGCGCGGAGCACGTCGACCAGCGGGACCGGGGTGTTCCAGCGGCGGCCGGCCTCCTCGCCCGCGAGGACGAGCAGGTTCTCACCGTTGCGGCGCATACGGGTGGCCAGGTGGTCCAGCTTGAAGAGGTTCTCCAGCTGGTCCGGGTCGGCCTCGTTGTTCTCCAGGTCGGTGATCAGCGCCAGCTGGCGCTGGATCAGGCCCTGGCTGCGACGCGACAGGTTGGTGAAGATCGCGTTGACGTTCCCTCGCAGCAGCGCCTGCTCGGCGGCGAGCTCGACGGCCTGCCGGTGGACCTGGTCGAAGGCCCGGGCGACCTCGCCGATCTCGTCCTTGCCGTGCAGCGGGATCGGGGTGACGGAGGTGTCGACCCGTTCGGGGTCGGTCTTGGAGAGCTTCTCGACCAGGTCCGGCAGACGGCGGTCGGCGATCTCCAGGGCGGCGTTGCGCAGGGTGCGCATGCCGAGAATCATCGAGCGGGCCACGTAGCCGGTCAGGACGGCGGCGAGGACCAGCGCGGCGAGCACGATCGCCGCGTTCAGGATGGCGTCGTACAGCGCGTGCTCGCGCTCGTCGGCGGCGTCGCTGAGGACCTCGTCCAGCAGCGCGACCTCGGTGGCGCGGAGGGTCGAGAGGTGGGTGTTGGCCGCCTGCTCCCAGTTCTCCTTGGTCAGACCGGCGTTCTTCGCCTCCGCGTAGGCGGCGTCGGCGGCGGCCTTGCCCTTGGACTGGCCCTCCGCGGCGGCCTGGCTGTAGGCCGCGCCGAGGTTCATCAGGCCCTGCATGGTGGGCACGCTGCCGTTCGGCATGCGGTAGGCGGAGTGCTCGTCGGCCGCGGACTGGGCGACCTGGGCGTCCGAGTACTTCCGGGCGTCCTCGGGGGCGCTACCGGTGTTGAACTCGGAGAGCGAGACCTGCTCCAGCCGCTGCGAGACCAGCAGGGCCTGGATCAGGTCGACGTTCTCGTACCGGGTGGTGGACTGCGCCGAGATGCCGACCAGCAGGTGGAGCATGAGCGCGCGCTGGGTCGAGGCCGAGGCCTTGGCCAGCGACATCGCGTAGATCGCGCGGCCCTTGCTGGTGATGTTGCTGCTGCCGAGGCCGACCGAGTTGTCGTAGGCGAGCAGCGGCGCGAGCATCACCGAGTAGGCGGACTGGGTCGCGGTGGCGAACAGGTTCTTGCCGTACGCGGCCTCACGGAGGTGCGGCAGGAAGGCGACCAGCTGCTGGAACGACTCGTGGCGGCGCGGCAGCTCGCCGGACTTGTCGGCGGCGTCGTAGGCCGCGTTGTAGGCCTTGAGCGCGGTGTCCGTCTTGCCGCGCCACTTGGGCACGTCGCCGTTCGGGTCCTGGCCGATCAGCAGCGGGGTGAGCGTGTTGTCGCGCTCGTTCTCCAGCGCGTCGGCGAGCTCGGTGGCCGCCTTGGCCAGGCGCGCGGTCTTCTCGGCGCGCGAGGCCTTCACGTAGCCGTCGACCGACGTGTTGACGCGGAGACCGCCGAAGACCAGGCCGATGATCACGGGGATCAGCAGAATGGCTATGAGGCGGGCGGGCACACGCCAGTTCCGGGGCCGGAGGAAGTCGTACCGGCCGCCGCCCTTGTCGGCGTTCCCGTCGTCCGCGGAGCCACCGCTGCGACGCTCCGTTGACGGGGCGGCCGGTGACTTCGGGGCCGGGGCCGACGGGCGTTCCTCGGTGGGGGTGAACGCGGAGAATCCGGCCTGGTCCGTTGCGTTACCGTTCGGCTCGCTCTGGCGGGGCTCGGAGCGCCGCTGCGGGGCGACTTGCTGCTTACGCCTCACTCGACAACAACCTCTCGGCCGATTGGCGGCCATGGATCAATCCAGCGCTACCCCTGGCGGCGGTCCGCTGCTGGGTGGGACTGCCGTACAGGATTCAGGGGTAGCTGGAATTTCAGCACGTGCAGGGATGGGGGACAAACAGCGGATGACGGCGCGCTGCTGCGGCGCAATTCGGACATTCATCGACATCTCGCCGCAAAACCGTGGTCTTCTGGCGCTGAGCGATGCGGTTTCGCCACACAGGGTCACTGTTGATCACAAAATGCCTACCGAACTGTTATCCACCGCTTATGCGAGGGTCTTGCGCGGGATGCCGCGACGTCACCCGCCCCGCATGCGGAGGCGCCCCGGTACCCGTCGGGGAGGCGGGTACCGGGGCTCTCGTTCGGTGCCGTCCTAGCGCAGGCGGGCGAGGAGGGCGTGCTCGACGAGGGTGATGAGGGCGCTCTTGGCGCTGTCCCGGCGTCGGGCGTCGAGCGTCACGACGGGGGTG
>NZ_JBEYVJ010000538.1:0-3992 GCF_040643935.1 Kitasatospora sp. NPDC047058
GTGCGGCCGGTCGCGTCCGCGCGCCGGCCCGACCGCGGACGCCGGCCGGCTCGGGCGGCAGAGAGGGGAGGCGCCGAGATGCCCTTCCACGATGAGAGCCCGGTCCGCCCGCGCTTCTGGCTGGAGATCGCCCTGGGGAGCCTCTCCGGCCTGCTGCTCCTGATCACACTGGCCTGGCCGGACTGGATCGAGCTGCTGCTCGGCCTCGACCCGGACGCCGGGAGCGGCGCGGCCGAATGGCTGGTCGTCGCGATCACGGCCACCGCCACCGCCGTCTGCGCGCTCGGCGCGCGGACCGAGTGGCGCAGGCACCACCCGGCCGCCGCCCGCGCCACGCGGTGACGGCCGGCGCACGGAAGGAGGACCACCATGCCTGCTGTCACGTCTGCCGGGACCCCCGAGGACGTCGTCGACCTCGTCCGGCAGGCCCCGTTGAGTTTCCTCGGCCGGGTCGTCCGCCTCGGCGGCACGCTCCCGCCGGGCGTGGCCGCCGACGAACGGACGGCGGTCGTCCAGGTCGGCGAAGTCCTGCACGCGCCCGACGCGTTCCGCCGGCTGGCGGGCAGTGAGGTCACCGTCCGGCTCACGCCCGAGCTGGACGTGCCGGCCGTCGGTGACACGGCCGCGTTCTTCGTGAACGGCGCCGAGTACGGCGAGGGCCTCGCCGTCGCCGAGGTCGGGCGGCTGCCCGCCGACTCGGTGCAGGAGCACGTCACCCGCGCCGCCACCACCGCCGACGCGATGCCCTTCTCCTCCGTGCAGCGCGGCATCCGGGACGAGCGCACGGCCGACCACGCCGGCGAGGCCGACGCCGTGGTCCTGGGCACCGTCGTCGCGCTGGAGGACGTCCCGGACGAGGCGGGCCCGCTCTCCGAGCACTCGCCGGACCTGTGGCGGGCACAGATCGCGGTCGAGCACGTCGAGTCCGGCGAGGTCGCCGGGGCGCGGACCGCCGTGCTCTACCCCAACAGCCGGGACATCCACTGGTCCCGGATCCCGAAGCCGCAGGCCGGACAGCGGGGCCTCTGGTTCCTGCACGCCGCCGAACCGGCCCTGCGCGACGTGGCGCCGTTCCAGCTGCTCGACGCGGACGACTACCAGCCGGCCCGGATGCTCGCGGTGCTGCAGGAGAGGAGGTGAGCGGGGATGCCCACCTTGAAGGTCGTCGACATCACCCCCAAGTCGCTGAGCGGCGACCGCTCCCAGAAGGGTGAACCCAACCTGGCGGTCAACCCGGAGAACCCGGACGAGCTGGTCGCCACCGCCTTCACCCCCGACCCGATGGGCGGCCCGTTCGCCCCGATCTACGTCTCCACCGACGGCGGAGACACCTGGGTGCTGCGCAGCGTCGTCCCCGGCGGCAACCGCAGCGGCGGCACCGCCGACATCTCGGTCGGCTTCGCGCCCACCGGCGGCACGCTCTACGCGGGCATCCTCAACGGCCGCGAGAGCACGCAGGAACGCACCCGGATGCAGATCCTGCGGACGCCCGACGCGCTCGCGACGACGCCGATGGCCGTCGTCGTCCAGCGCGACGGGCCCGACCAGCCCTGGGTCGTCACCGAGGCCGCCGCGAACGGCGACGGGCGGGACCGGGTCTACGTCGGCAGCAACGACCTGAGTCTGGACACCGGCCGGACCGCCTCCGTGGACGCCTCGGCCGACGCCCGGACGGCGCCCGCGCACCCGGCTCCGCCCGGCTTCGTGGCCACCCCCATCGAGCAGCGCGTGACGGCCCGGCAGGACGGACCGTCCGTACGGGTCGCCGTCCACACCGACGGCACGGTGTACGCGGCGTTCATGAGCTGGCAGGACCGGACCGGGCCGGACCTCTCCCACGTCACCTTCGACGTGGTGGTGACCCGCGACGACAAGGGAGGCTTCGGCGCGGACCCGTTCCGGGACCTCACCGACGCGGGCGGGACCGCCGGCGTGAAGGCGGCCGCCCGTCGGTTCCTGGTGTGGGACGCCGACCTGGGGGCGCAGCGCCTCGGCAGCGACCTGTCGGTCGCGGTCGACCCCCGCGACCCGGCGAGCGTCTGGCTCGCCTGGTGCGACCGGGTCGGCGGGCCGGCCGGGAGCGACAACACCCTGCACCTGAAGCACTCGGCGGACCGCGGCGTGACCTGGTCCGACGTCCGGACACCGCCCGTCAACGCCCCGCTCGCGACCGCCCTGAACCCCGCGCTGGCGGTGAACACCGACGGCCTCGTCGGACTGCTCTACCAGGAGTTCGTCCAGGAGCAGTGGCGCACCGTGCTGGAGCTGACGTCCGACGGCTGGCAGACGGCGCCGGAGCGGCAGGTGCTGCACCAGGCGGCGCTGAACCTCAACGCGTTCGACCGGCCGTTCCTCGGCGACTACATCCGCCTGCTCGCGCTCGGCCGGGACTTCTACGGCGTGTTCGCCGGCGACAACCTGCCGGACAACGCCAACTTCCCGGTCGGCGTCAGCTACCAGCGCAAGGCCAACTTCGTCACCCACCAGCTGTTCGACCTGGACGGCATCCACCGGGTGCCGACGTCGGTCGACCCGTTCTTCTTCCACCGGGCCGCGTAGGCCGCCGCCGTGCGGCCCGTCGCCGCCCCTCGCTTTTCGAGGCGCCCACCGCACGGCGGGCGCCTCGATCGCAGTTCAGACCACTGTGGCGCGGGGACGTCCGGACCCTCCGCAGGTACCGGCACGGACGTGTATGCCTGATGTGTACCTCGTATCCTCAGCCTGCGCCCCGGTCGTAGAAGGAGTCAAGGGGTGCTTCGGGCATCCCGCCCAGCAGTTTGTCCAGGCCCCGCAGCAGCTCCTGCTCCTCGTCGTACTCGGCGAGCCGGGGGACGAGGGCGCGCAGTCTCGGGTAGTCGGCGGCCGGCAGCAGGTGCAGGCCCAGCCGCAGCATCGGGTCCGGCTCGTCGGGGTTGTCGACCACCTGGCGCTTGTCCACCAGGAGGCAGCCGAGGTTCCAGGCGACGAAGGCGCGGTACGCGGTGAGCGCCGTGGAGTCGTCGAACCCGGCCCGGCCCAGGACGGCGAGGATGTGTTCGGTGAGCTGCAGTGCCGGCGCGGGGCGGCGCGCCACCGGCACGGTCAGCGGCCGGGTCGCCACCAGCGGCAGGATCTCGGGGTGGGCGTGGGCCACGGCGGCGAAGGCGCGCGCGATCCGCCGCAGCTCGGCCCGCCAGGCCGGCAGCGCGGGCGCGTCGGCGGCGTCCCCCCGCCTCCGCCCGGTCACGCTGCGCAGCCGGTCGTTGATCTCGGCGAAGAACGCCTCGACCAGCCCGTCGAGCAGCGCCTCCTTGCCCGGGGTGTAGCGGTAGATCGCCATCGACTCGACCCCGAGGTCGGCGGCCAGACGGCGCATGGTCAGCGCGCCCAGCCCCTCCCGGTCCACCAGCGCGACGGCGGTGGCGAGCACCAGCGGACGGCTCAGCCGCCCCCGCTTCTCCGCGCCGCCCTGCTCAGCCATGTCCGCACTCCTCACGAGCGTGCCAACATCACCGCACCTCGTCGTCGGGCCGGTCCGGCGGGTAGTGCCTCCCAGGATACAACGTACATATCGGGCATATACCTCGGTGGTGGGCGCTCGCCGGGTGTTCGTCGGTTGGCCGTCGGGCGCCCGGAGGCGGGCCCGGAACGGGTGAGGCCGCCCGGCCCCGGGGAGTCGGGGCGGGGCGGCGGGTGGGGGTGTGGGGTCGGGAGGGTGTGGGGGCGGGGCGGCGGGTCAGCAGCTCCAGTTGACCTTGTAGAAGCTCGCGTAGTGGTTCGAGGTGTAGTAGTCCTCGTGGTGGACGCGGCCGGTGACGATCCGCCGGGCGCCCCGGGTCGGGCTGCCCGGGGTGATGACGGTGTACTCGTGGTAGTAGCCGGAGGACTTGGCGGGCAGCACGCCCTCCCGGTTCTGGAACGTACCACGAACCGTCGGACACCACGGCGATCCCCCTCACCAGCCGGAACAGGTGCTTCAGCCTAGGCAACGGCAGGCCCCGGTCCGCCGGGGG
>NZ_JBEYVJ010000539.1:0-3984 GCF_040643935.1 Kitasatospora sp. NPDC047058
CCCAGGCGCTCGCCGCCGACCACCGCGGCCGCGTCCTGCGCGACCGCCGACGGTGCCACCACGGCGGGCGCCACGCCCGCGGCCAGCAGTGCGGCGGCGGCGCAGGCGGCGGCGCAGACGGCCGCCGGGCGGCTGACGGAGCGTGACCCGCGGTGCGCCCCGGGCGGTACCGGCGCCGGCCGCCGCGTCGATGTCCGCCGCGCTGGGCTCTGTTGCCCTGACCTTTGCTGCCCTGACCTCTGCTGCACACCGCGAACGTACCCGCGCCACCGTCGGCCCGCCGTGCCCGCTGCTCCGTCCGGGCCCGTCCCGGGTTCTGCCGGGCCGCCGAGCACCGGTAGCTCGGCGGCCGCCCGCTCGGCGTCAGCCGGCTCGGCGCCCGACCGCCGCCTCGACGCCGTCCAGCAGGACGGCGAGGCCGGTGCGGAAGGCCGCCAGGGTCTGCGCCTCCAGGGGGTTGCCGCCGCCGTCGGGCGCCGCGGTGCCGGCATCGGCGTCGGTCCCGGTGCCGGCGGCGGTCTCGGTCCCGGCGTCGCTCTCCAGGGCGGTCAGCAGCGGGAAGCGGTCCGCGAAGTCCGGGGCGAGCTCGGCGAGCCGGGCGGAGCGTGCGTACCACCACTCCTCGTCGGGGACGCCGGTGGCGGCCGCCGCGGCGCGGGCCTCGGCGGCCGTCCGGGCCATGCCGCGGACGAGCTGCCAGAGCGCGGCGACGACGCCCCGCAGCACCCGGGTCGGCAGGCCGGCACCGCCGAGGATCCGCAGCAGCGACTCCATCGCGCCCAGCTCGGCGGGGCCGAGTACCGGCCGGGCCTGGGAGATCTGCAGCACCCACGGGTGGCGCAGGTAGCAGGCGAACGCGTCCTCGGCCCAGGCCGTGGCGGCGGGCCGCCAGCCGTCGCCGAGGTCGTAGTCGACGGGCAGTTCGGCGTGGACCCGGTCGTGCATCAGGTCGAGCAGCTCGCCCTTGCCCGGCACGTAGGTGTAGAGGGCCATGGCCGTGCGGCCGAGCCGCTCGCCGACCGCGCGCATGGAGAGTGCGGCCATGCCCTCCGCGTCGGCGACCGCGATCCCGGCGGTCACGATCGCGGCCACGCTCAACGCGGGCTTGGGGCCGCTGCGCCCGGCTCGGGGGACGTCCGGCGCGGCCCACAGGAGGGACATCGAGCGGTGGGCATCGCCCTGCCCGGCGAAGACGGTCACGACGGCAACTCCTTATGGCGTAAAGTATCCCGCCTGCGAGAACTCTTTATGGCGTAAGGCTATCGTGAATCCGCAACCGGAGGGGCCGACCGTGTCGCTGCCAGTCACATCCGTCCAGGTCATCGAGGTCGAGCGGGTCACCCCGCGGATGGCCCGGATCAGCTTCGAGGCCGAGGTGCTCGATCCGGGCGTCGGCGGCACGCCCGACCAGCAGGTCAAGCTCTGCTTCCCGCGGCCGGGCCGGGAGACGCCCGTCCTGCCCGCCCGGAGCGATGACGTGATGGGCTGGTACCAGGCCTACCTGGCCATCCCGGAGGCCGAACGGCCGTGGATGCGCAGCTTCACCCTCCGCCGGCGGCGGCCCGGCACCCGGGTGGTGGAGATCGACTTCGTGCTGCACGGCGACACCGGCCCGGCGAGCGCCTGGGCCGGCCGGGCCCGGCCCGGGGACCGGCTCGGCATGGTCGGCCCGTCCGAGCTGTACGCCCCGCCGGTCCCGTTCGCGGACGCCGTCGCCGCGGCCGACTGGGTGCTGCTGGCCGGCGACGAGACGGCGCTGCCCGCGATCGGCACGCTGCTGGAGGCACTGCCCGCCGGCACCCCGGCGGTCGCCTTCCTGGAGGTGGCGGCGGAGGCCGAACGGCAGCAGCTCGCGACCGGGGCCGCGCTGACCGTCCACTGGCTGCACCGCGACGGTGCGGCTCCCGGAGGGCCGCTGACCGCGGCGGTCCGGGCGGCCGAACTGCCCGCCGGCACACCGTTCGCCTGGCTGGCCGGGGAGGCGTCGGCGATCCGGGCCCTCCGCCGCCACCTGGTCGGGGAGCGCGGCCTGGCCAAGACCTCGGTCGAGTTCGCCGGCTACTGGCGCCACCGGCTCGGCCAGGACGACGCCCCCACGGCCGAGGACCTGGCGGACGCGCAGGAGAAGTCGGCCTGAGGCGCCCGTTCGCCCGGCGCGGCGTCAGGCGTGCGCCGGGCGGTGGTTCCGGCGGCGTCCCGGTGGGCAGGGTGGATAGCGAACGGTCGGACGGAAACCGGCCGGTGACGGTCCACAGGCAGTCCAGGACGACCGGAGGAGCAGGGGTGGGCGACGTGACCAGGCGAACCGACAGCGCGTACGAGGGGATCCGGCACCGCGACGTCGAGGTGAACGGCGTCCGGCTGCACCTCGCCGAGCAGGGCGACGGCCCGCTGGTCCTGCTGCTGCACGGGTTCCCGGAGAGCTGGTACTCCTGGCGCCACCAGTTCGCCCCGCTCGTCGCGGCCGGCTACCGGGTGGTCGCCCCCGACCAGCGCGGCTACGCCCGCAGCGAGCAGCCGGCGGCCGTCGACGCCTACACCCTGCTCCACCTCGTCGGCGACGTCACGGCGCTGATCGGCGCGCTCGGCGGGGAGCCGACCGTGGTGGTCGGCCACGACTGGGGCGCGCCGGTCGCCTGGAGCACCGCCGCGCTCCGCCCCGACCTGGTGCGCGGCGTGGCCGGGCTGAGCGTGCCGCCGCTGCCGGTCTCCGGGCTGCCGCCGCTGGCGCAGTCCCGGGAGCGGTTCGGCGACGGCTTCTACCAGAACTACTTCCAGCGGCCCGGCGTCGCCGATGCCGAACTCGCCCGGGACCCGCGCTCCACCTTCCGGCGCGTGCTGTTCAGCGGGTCCGGTGACCGCCCCGGCTCCGACCGACCGAGCGGCTGGGTCGTCCCCGAGGGCCGGACGCTGCTGGACACCGTCCCCGAGCCGGAGAAGCTGCCCGACTGGCTCACCGAGGACGACATCGAGGCCTTCGCCGCCGACTACGCCGGGCACGGCGACCGCGCCTTTATTGGGCCGCTCAACTGGTACCGGAACATCGACCGCAACAACGAGCTGCTCAGCGCGTTCGACGGGCGCCGGATCGAGGTGCCCGCGCTGTACGTGGTCGGGGACCGCGACATGGTGACGGCGCTGATCGGCCCGGACGCGCTCCGGCTCCTGCTGGAGAACCTCACGCCCAAGCTGCACCGGCACGTCGTGCTGCCCGGCGCGGGCCACTGGACGCAGCAGGAACGGCCGGCCGAGACCACCGCGGCGCTGCTGGACTTCCTCCGCCACCTGGACGGCTGAACGCGCCGTCGGCCGTGCGGCGGTTGCTGCTTTTTGACGAAGCGTCAAACCGGCAGGAGCCGGGTGATCAGCTCGCCGAGCCGGCGGGCGTTGCGGCAGGGGTGCATCTCCACCGCCTCCGCGTAGGCGAGCGCGGCGGAGTCGCCGGTACTCCAGAGCTCGGGCTGCTCCGGATTGAGCCAGTGCACCCGGCGCGCCCGGCCGGCGATCAGCCGCAGTGCGGCGACGTTCGGGTCGCGGTGGTTGTTCCGGGCGTCGCCGAGCACCAGCACGCTGGTCCGCGGGCCGACCGCGTCCAGGTGGTGCTCGGCGAACTCGCCCAGTGCCGAGCCGTAGTCGCTGTTGCCGTGGTGGCCCATCACCTTGGCCTCGGTGAGGATCCGCCGCGCGAGCGCGGCCGGGTCTCCGCTGCCGCCGCCCGCGGTCAGCATCGCCGTCACCTCGGCCGTGCGGTTCACGAACGCGAACACCCGGACCTTGCTGAACTGGTCGCTCATCGCCTGCACCAGCAGCATGGTGAAGTCCGCGAAGCCGGCCACCGAGCCGGAGACGTCGCAGAGCAGCACGATCTCCGGGCGGGCCGGCCGGCGCAGCCGGTAGGCCGGGCGCAGCGGCACGCCCCCGGTGGAGAGCGAGCGGCGCAGGGTGCGGCGCAGGTCGATCGTTCCGCGGGCCGCCCGGCGCCGC
>NZ_JBEYVJ010000540.1:0-3978 GCF_040643935.1 Kitasatospora sp. NPDC047058
TCACCACCAGCAGCGCGTTCTTCACCCGCCGGCTGACCAGCGTGAACGGGAAGGCGACAGGCGGCCAGGCCCACGTGGTGGAGCTCTACATCAGCTACCTGCGCAAGAAGATCGACGCGGGCCGTCCGCCGATGATCCACACGGTCCGGGGCGCGGGCTACGTCATCAAGGCCCCCGTCTCGTGAGCGTCCGGCGACCGGGCCCGCACAGCGCCCTGGGCCGGCTCGTGCCGCGCACCATCCGCAGCAGACTGGTCGCAGGCCTCCTGGCGCTGCTGGTCGTCACCTTCGCCGGGGTCGGCCTGGCACTGACCACCGCGCTCCGGCACTACCTGGTGAGCCAGCTCGACCAGCGCCTGACCGACGCCGGGGGGCGGTACGCCGCCAGCCTGGAACACGGCGGATCCGCCACGGGACCACGCAGCGACACCCGCGCCCAGAGCCCCGGCACGTTCGGAGCCCGGCTGGTGGACGGCCAGGTCACCAACGCGGGCGTGGTGGACGGCGACGCCGACGACGAGGAGGTCGCCAACGGGACCGCCCAGGCGGACACGGACGACACCGTCATTCTCACCGACCGCGACAGGCGGAGTCTGGCCCGGGTGCCGGTGGGCGGAGCAGCCACGTCGGTACGCCTGTCCGGGCTGGGCCCGTACCGGGTGCGTGCGGTCGCCGGGCGCGACGGCGACGTCCTGGTCACCGGTCTCCCGCTGCACCAGGTGAACGAGACCGAGCACAAGGTCGTCGCGCTGGAACTCGTCTCCTTCGCGTTCGCCCTCGGCATCACCGGCGTGGTCGGCGCCCTGTGGGTCCGGGTCTCGCTGCGCCCGATGAACCGCATCGCCGACACCGCCGGGCGGATCAGCGCACTCCCGCTCGCGGAGGGCGAGGTCGTCCTCACCGACCGGGTGCCCGACGCGGACCCGCGGACCGAGACCGGCAGAGTGGCGATCGCCTTCAACCGGATGCTGGGCCACGTCGAGGACGCCCTCGCCCGGCGTCACGCCTCCGAGGAGCGCCTCCGGGCCTTCGCCGCCGACGCCGGACACGAACTGCGCACCCCGCTCGCCACCATCCGCGGGCACGCCGAACTCGCCCTCCGCCACCCCGTCGGCAGTCCGGCCGAGGTGCACCACTCCCTGCGCCGCATCGACGCCGAATCCGTCCGGATGGGTGCCATCGTCGAGGACCTGCTGTTGCTCGCCCGCCTGGACGCCGGGCGGCCGCTCGCCCGGGAGGAGGTCGACCTCACGCGCATCGCCCTCGACTGCGTCCAGGACGCGCGGGCGGCGGCCCCCGGCCACCGCTGGCGCCTGGAGCTGCCCCCCGACCCGGTCGTCGTGACCGGTGACGAGGGCCGCCTGCGCCAGGTGATCACCAACCTGCTGTCCAATGCCCACCGCCACACACCCGACGGCACCACCGTCACCCTGCGGGTCGAAGGCCACCGGGTGACCGTGTCCGACGACGGCCCGGGGATTCCCGCCGACCTCGCTCCGCACGTCTTCGAACGGTTCGTCCGCGGCGACACGTCACGATCGCGGACCAGCGGCGGCACCGGCCTCGGCCTCGCCATCGTCGAGGCCGTGGTCAGTGCTCACGGTGGCACGGTCACCCTGGAACCGCGCCCGGGCGGGGGCACCACCGTCACCGTGGCGCTTCCCTGACCGGAGACGCACCTCCACGGCCGGCGGATCGTCACGGCCGGTGGGCCGTCGGGGCGTGCAGGCGCCCCGGATCAGTCGCCACCCGCTCGGCCGGCCTGTTCGGCCGTGGCCACGGAGCGCTTCACGGCGGCGAAGCTGTCCGGTGTGACGGAGATCGAGTCGATTCCGGCCTCCACCAGGAAGCGGGTGAAGTCCGGATCGTTACTGGGACGTTGACCGCACAGCCCGACATGGCGGCCGGCCGCGTGGGCGGTGGCGATCAGGCTCTCGATGCTCCGGGTGACGGCGGGATTCCGCTCGTCGAAGAGATGGGCGAGCAGCCCAGAGTCGCGGTCGACCCCGAGCGTGAGCTGGGTCAGGTCGTTGCTGCCGATCGAGAAACCGTCGAAGCGCTCGGCGAACTGCTCGGCGAGCAGGATGTTGGACGGGATCTCCGCCATGACATAGATCTGCAGGCCGTTGGCGCCACGGGTGAGACCGTTGTCGTCCATCACCGTCAGGACCAGGTCGGCCTCCTGCGGAGTGCGGCAGAACGGGATCATCACCACCACGTTGGTCAGTCCCAGCTCGTCCCGGGCCCGCCGCAACGCCCGGCATTCGAGGGCGAAGCCCTCGCGGTACCCGGGGTCGTAGTAGCGGCTCGCGCCGCGCCAGCCGATCATCGGATTGGCCTCGACCGGTTCGAACGGTGCGCCGCCCACGAGCCGGGCGTACTCGTTGGTTTTGAAGTCACTCGTGCGCACCACCACCGGATCGGGCCAGCGGGAGGCGGCGATCCGGGCGACACCGCGGGCGAACAGGTCCACGAAGTAGTCCGTCCGGTCGGCGTAGCCCTCGGTGAGCTCGGTCACCACCCGCTGGTCCTCGACCGGAAGCCGTTCCGGGTGGACCAGGGCCATCGGGTGGACCCGCACCTGGTGCGCGACCACGAACTCGGAGCGGGCCAGGCCCACGCCGTCGGCGGGCAGCCGCCACCAGCGGAAGGCGGCGCCGGGATCGGCGAGGTTGAGCATCACCCTGGTCCGGGTCTCCGGCAGCGAGCCGAGGTCGATCTCGGTGGCCAACGGCGGATAGCGGTCGGTGCCCAGTGCCCCGTATGCGTAGTAGGAGACCCGCCAGCTCCAGCGCAGGACACCGAGGTTGAAGTCGAACAGGGGGCGTGGGTAGCGCTCCGTGAGGAGGATCGCGAAGAACGCGACCACGGCCACCAGAACGAAGGCGATCCAGAGAAAGGCCAGCACCACGATGTGGGGGATCACCAGGATCCACTTCACCAGCCACAGCCAGCGCGAGAGCGGAGCGTCCAGCACTGCCGTCAGCCGGACCGGGCGATAGGCGGTGGGGGCGGTCATGGCGTCCTCTCCTGACCTGTGCCGAAACACGTGCGCGACGTGCGCAGTGCGCACCGCAGCCGCCGGGCGGTCCGGTCCCGCCGTCGGCGACGGGTACCCCGGAGGGCCGGGAGAGTTTCCGTCCCCGGCCCGGTCGGGATGTCAGACCAGTCCGGCGCCCCAGGCGCGGGCCCGGTCGAGTTCGCCCTGCCGCAGCGGGCCGTCGGCGTCCTCGACGATGAACCCCTCGGGTTCGGTGACGACGTCGTAGTGGTGGTGGGCGAGCCGTTTGGCGATGCCGTCCGCGGCTCCGCCGCTCATCCGCATGTCGCCGCGGGTGTCGAAGGCCGCCGCGTGCGTGCCGGGCTCGGTCTTCGGGAGCGAGTGGAACCAGGAACGCAGGCCCGGGCCCTCGGCGGTCTCGTGCGCCTCGCGGGCGGCGTCCTCGTGGCCCTCCTTCTTCGCCTCGGCCATGGCGGCCATCCGGCGGCTGGCGCCGGAGGACATGCCGTGCATGTGGGTCGGTCCGCCGACGACCAGCAGGTCCGCGGTGCGGGTCGTCTCCGTGCCGGCCTGCGCCACGGGCAGGCAGTCGACGGACGCCTCCGGATCGGCCTGGTGGACGCCTTCGGCGATGGCCTCGGCGATCTCACGGGTGTTGCCGTACATGCTCTCGTACACGATCACGGTGTGCATCGATCTCACCTCTCGCTCACCTCTCGGCACCAGTCTCGGGCCGCAGGGCGGGCCTGCGCGCGGGCCGTTCGGCCCCCGGCCGGGCGGCCGACCGGCCTCCGGACGGGCCTCAGCCGTACGACACGACGGCGACGGGGCACTGCACGTGGTGGATGGCGGCGTGGGCCACCGGCCCGAGGTGCGCGCCGATCGGTGCGCGCCGGACCCGGCGGCCGACCACCTCGACGCTGCTGCCCCAGGCATTTTGGGTGCAGCTGCTTGCACGGCTCAGCGTGGACGGCGCGC
>NZ_JBEYVJ010000541.1:0-3968 GCF_040643935.1 Kitasatospora sp. NPDC047058
CCCACTTTCATGCCCAGCCGACCAGAAGATCACCCAACCGAGTCGGCAGACTCGAACTCACGATCACCAAGCTCGATAGAGCAACGGCTAGTGAGTACACCTCAGGTAGGAAGGATCAGGCATGGCGCCGATCGTCTTGGTCCATGGCATCGCGAAGGAACAGCACTCCGCCGATGACCTGGAGGATGAGTGGTTGCCCCGTCTGGCCGGGGGCGTCCGCAACGCCGGGCACCCGGCCCTGGCTGATCGCCTGTGGCCTCCACGTCCCGACATCGGGCGGCTGGCCCGCATGGCCTTCTACGGCAACCGATTCCTCTCCCCGGATCAGCAGGGCACCGATACCGGCCTCAGCGGCCAGCAGCTGCATCTGGCCGACGAGATCGCCCTCGAATGGCTTACCAACGCGCTGGACTCAACCCGGCCGAAAGATGCTGGCAACGCCCGAATCGAACTTCAAGCACTGCAGGGCGGCGGGGCCGATGCACAGGGATTTGGCCACGTGGTGGGCCGCGTCGTCGACGCGCTCGACCATCTCCCCTGGCTTAGCCAAGCCGGTCTGGCCGGCCTCGCCCGCGTCAACAGCACCTTGGGCCAGGTCGTGCGCTACCTCACTGAGCCGGACCTCCGCGCCTACGCCATCGACCAGGTCCGTCAACTCCTCGATGCCGACACCCGGGTCATCGTCAGCCATAGTCTCGGCTCGGTCGTGGCATATGAGGCCATTCGCACCTGTCAGCAGCCGATCCCGCTGCTGATCACTCTTGGCAGTCCCCTCGGGCTGAGCGTCGTCAACCGCCGGCTTCAGCACCCCCCGGCCTTTCCGTCTTGCTTGGCCCGTTGGGTCAATCTGGCCGACCGCGACGACATCGTCGCCGCCCGTCCACATCTGACCGCCGTGTTCGGCACCAACCGCCCACCTACAGCCCGATTCGACAGCACCTACACCGTCGACAACGGGGCCCGCCCTCATTGCGCCAACTTCTACCTCACCAAAACCACCATCGGTGCAGCCATCGCCGATGTGATGAACCCAAACTTGGCGGATAATGCCGGACCGCCGATGGGCGTCTCCGACTAGCCACTCAGGAAGTGCTAGCAGGCGACACCTCAACAGCGTGCCACCAGTCCCAAGCATCGACGACTAGACCGTCAGCCCCATACAGATCCGGCCGAGGCAAGGCCGAGCTGGCTGCATGTACAGCAATTGACCCGATGGCTAGCGCCCCTCAAAACACTGTGGGCCCTGCAAGTTCGCCCCGCAAGCACCCTCCAGAATCCCGGAACCCGTCGGCTTTCGGCGAGGATGACGGGGCAGGCGGCGGCGAGCGCGGTGACGACCTCGGCGTAGTGGTCGCCGGGGTGGTCGGCGACGAGGAGGCGGCGCAGGTCGATCCCGTAGCTGTCGGCCGCGGCGAGGCCGAGGTCGGGCAGGCCCACGGCGGCGGTCCAGGCGTAGTCGTCGGCGGTGGCGGGGCCGGCGGCGAGGGCGAGGAGCAGTCCGGGGTCGGTGACCTCGGTGATGGCCCCCTTGGCGAGATCTCCGTGCGGGAGCAGGGGCGCGAGCGGTCCCAGGACTGGCAGGACGGTGGCCTGGGCCTGTCGGGCGCGGGTGGCCGGGGACGTTTGTTCCAGTAGGGCGGCGAGCCGTTCCCTGCGGTCGGCGGGCGTGGGAGCAGGGGCGGGGGCGGGGCTCACGCGGTCTGCCCGAGGACGGTCGGGGCCGGCGCTGCGGCGGGTGTGCCGGGCTCGGCGTCGACGTCGGTGTCCGGGGCGGGCGCGGGCAGCGGGCGCAGGGTGGTTGCGTCGGCGATCACCCAGGCAGCCTGCTTGTCCTCGCCCCAGCGGGCGTGGGCGATCCAGGGGAGAGCGGGTCCGGGCCGGCGGCGGGCGGTGACCAGGACCGAGCGCCACGCGCCTTCCGTGCGCAGCCAGGCGAGTTTCCAGCAGCGGTCCGCCGGGCTAGTGCTGGGCGGGCCGGTGAGCTCGCCCGGCACGCGGACGGCGTCGCGCCAGGTGCCGAGGTGGGGGGCGGTTGTCGGGGCCGGGTCGTGGGGTTCGGGCACCGGGCGGATCCGGTCGTTGTCGAACATGAACCAGCCCCACGCTTCCTCCCCTGGAGTGGTGCCGTCCTCGCCCCAGGTGACGTGGACGACCCAGACGGGACTGCCTGGCGGGCGCCGCCAGACCGTGAGCATGGCAGGGCGCCACTGGCCGCCGAGCCGGATCTCCACCAGCCGCCACCGCCGCACGTCCTGGTAGGCGCCGGGCAGGGACATCAGTTCCCGCGGCGCCCGCTCGGCGTCGCCGGTCCGCTCCGACGGGCGGGCGGGACGGGAGAAGGGGACGGCGGAGGTCATAGACTTATTATTCGATTGTTTGTTCGAGTGATCAAACGTCAGCTGGCCTGCCTCCCCACCGGCGCGCTGTGCCGGATCGCGATAGATGTCGCCCGAGCAGGAAAAACTGTCATCAAGATCATTTCGGCAGCAAGCTCGACCTCGGGGTCTCCTGCCACGTTGAAGTTGGGGCCGGATGACAGCCGCCCCGGCCGCGCCGAGGCTCGGCACGCTCCGGCCATCCAGGCGTGCTCTACGGCACTCGCCGGATCACCATCGACTACCAGTTCCGCGGGCGGCCCCGGCGGCAGGTCGGCCTCACCGGCCCGTCGAGCGCCGGACAGTATCAGGTTCCGACCACAAAGGATGTCAGGAGTGACAAACCGGACACTCACTGTAACTGTGCTGTCTATGAAGAACACCGCCCCCTTCTGCGCGATTGTCCCGCCCCACATCCTCGACGCGCTCGCCCAATCCGAGGACCCACGCGCGTACGAACCCGCCCGGCGCACGCTGGAACACGACAGCATGTTGCGCACCCAGCGCCGCATCGCCTCAGCGAGTACGGCGGCGGACGCCCCCTCCGGAAGCCCTTCCGACAAGCCGCACCGCACCGTCTACGACGCCCGCATGCTGACCGCGACTCCCGGCACGAAGGTGCGCGCCGAAGGCGACCAACCGTCCAAGGACCAAACGGTCAACCGCGCCTACGCCGGAATCGGCGCGACCTTCGACTTCTACCTCAACGCGTACGGGCGGAAGTCGCTCAACGGCGCCGGCCTGCCGATCGACGCCACCGTTCACTACGGAGACCAGTACGGCAACGCGTTCTGGAACGGCCAGCAGATGGTCTTCGGCGACGGCTTCCCCGAGTACTTCCTCGACTTCACCATTCCGGTCGAGGTCATCGGCCACGAACTCACCCACGGCGTCATCCAGCACACCGCCAACCTGGAGTACTACGGGCAGGCCGGCGCGCTCAACGAGTCGCTCTCGGACGTCTTCGGCTCGCTGATCAAGCAGTACGCGCTCGGCCAGACCGCGGACCAGGCGGACTGGCTCATCGGCTCCGGACTGCTCGGCCCGGACGTCCACGGCACGGCGCTGCGTTCCCTCAAGGCCCCGGGCACGGCCTACGACGATCCCCAGATGGGCAAGGACCCCCAGCCGGCCACCATGGATGACTACGTGCGGACCAGCCGCGACAACGGCGGCGTGCACATCAACTCCGGCATCCCCAACCACGCCTTCTACCAGCTGGCCACCGCCCTCGGCGGCAACGCCTGGGAGCGGCCCGGTCGGATCTGGTACTCCACCCTGATCGGAGGCGAGCTCGCCGCCGACGCCGATTTTGCTCAGTTCGCGCGACTGACCCTTGCGAGCGCCCGGACCCTGTACGGGGATGCCGAGGAGACCTCGGCGCTCCTCAAGGCGTGGTCGATCGTCGGAATTCCCACCGTCTGAAAGAGCACCCGCTGCCCTCGGGCGGCGCGACCCAGGAGAGGCCGCTGGCAACGGCTGAGCGTTGCCCGCAGGCGAAGGGCGGCACCTCTGCTGGGGCCGTACTCCGACAGCGGCCCCGTCTGCGGCCCTGTAGCACGCGTCCGCGTGGCGGGCGGCCGGGGCCCCTGC
>NZ_JBEYVJ010000542.1:0-3965 GCF_040643935.1 Kitasatospora sp. NPDC047058
GTCGGCCTCAGGCTCGCCGCCCACCGCCCACTGCCCGCCCCGGGCGTGCGGCACGGACGCGGGCCTCAGCGCTTGGTGCCGTCCACGATGACGGGCGTGCTGCCCGCGCCGCACGGGCTCGCGTAGACGGGGTTCTTCTCCGCCGCGGCCTTGAACGCCTCGATGCACTGGCTCAGCAGGATTTTGTCGGTGAGCGAGTTCGCGATGGCGGCGTTGGCCGCCGCGGTGCTCTCGGCCTCGATCTTGCGCTTCTCCGCCTCGGCCTTGGCCGTGCGCACGGCCGCCTCCGCCTGGGCGGTCGACTGGTCCTGCGCGATCTTCTGGTCGATGGCCTTCTGCAGGCCGTCGCTCGGCCGGACGTTGCGCAGGTTGACGCCGTTGACGAGGATCCCGCGCGGGGCCAGCCGGGCGGTGATCAGCTTGTCGATCTCCGAGCTGATCGCCTCCCGCTGCGAGCTGTAGCCCTCGACGCTGGTGTGACGGGCAAAGACGTTGCGGACGATCTCCCGGCTGTCCGGGTAGACCAGGCGCTGCTGGACAGCCTCCGTACTGCCGGCCAGCTTGAACAGCTCGACGGTGTGCTGCGGGTCGATCGACCACTTCACCGTGAGGTCGGCGAACAGCACCCCGCCCTCGGAGGAACGGACCTCCACGGTGGAGTCACCGGTCAGGTCGAGATCGGCGGGGCGGGTCGAGAAGGTGGTCACGTCGGTCAGCGGCGACTTGAAGTGCAGCCCCGGCTGCCAGGTCTGGCCGACCTTGCCGAGGCTGGTGGGCACCGCCACCTCGGTCGGCTCGACCACGTGCACGAAGGTCGTGAGCCCCAGCAGCAACCCGAGGACGTTGGTGACGATGCCGCCGAGGGTGACCGGCCAGGAACCGACCTTGCGCCACCGCAGTATCAGCAGCACGACGCCGACGGCCAGGAACAGCAGGGACAGGATGAGCATGATGGGTCTCTCCGACTGGAGTGATCAAGACTGACGGCCGCAGCCTAGGCAGCCGACCCGGGGTCCCAGAGCCGGGTTCAGGCGATGTTCACACGATCAACCCCGCGCGTTGGCCGACATCGCCCGCGCAACAGCCGCAACCCCACCGCCGGCGTGAATCCTTTCGTGCCTGCCGCGCCTCTCATGGCCGTAGCCGTGCGGACGACCGCGTCCGCCCCACACCCCACTGGGAGGACCCCATGACCGCCGTCGTCACCGCCGTTGCAGGCGGCGCGCTGCTGCTGTGCGCGTGCACCGTCACGCTGATGCGTCGGCGCAGGCGTCAGCGTGGCTGACCCAGCTGGCCCGGCGCGAGGAGTTCCGGGCCTACTACCAGTACGAGCTGTCAGTCGCCCCCGGGTGGAAGGTCGGCGGCTGGGGGCCGTGGAGCTTCCGCGATCCCCGGGTGGTGCGGTGCGCCGCCTGCGAGGCCGCCATGAGACCGCTGCTGACGATCAGTTCCGGTGCTTTGGACGGCAGTGGCTGGGACCCCGTCGACGACCGGGACAACGACGAGGACATCGGTATCCAGATCGGGCGGAGCTACGAGATGCAGCTCTACTATTGCCCGCTCTCCTTCGAGCACCCGCACAGGGAAGTCATGCAGTAGGCGACCCGCTTTCTGCAGCAGTCTCGTCGATCCATGCCGGGGGTGCCCCGGGCCTGTTGAAGTGCCCGCAGTGCGCGCGGGATCGTGCCGAGAAGGATTTGGGCCCGCTGTTTTGCTCCCCGCTCCGACCAAGCGGGAGCTGGCGGCCGCGGCCGCGCTGGTCTCCGCCCCGGACGATGCGTGGTGCGAGGCGCGGATATTGCACGCGAGGCTTTATCCGGTGAAGGACCGCAGCGTGTGAGCCGTGCGGCTGCCCCGTACGGTTGCGCGGGCGGTGGGTTCCCGGCGTGGCATGCTGCCTCGCATGATCGACAAACCCGATATCGACGCCTCGGGCGGGACGTGGTCGTTCGCCACTGCGCGTGAGCCGGCCGAGTTCCCCGCGGTCGAGGTCGAAGGCGTGCCCGGAGTCGAACACGCCGGGGGAGCGGGCCGTACCCTGTGCGGGATCCGCGGCCGCTACCTGAAGATCTTCCTGCACCACTTCCAGCCTCAGGGCCTGGCTTCGTGCCGCAAGTGCCGGGCGTCGGCCGAGGCGGCGCCGTCCCGGCCGTGCGGGCAGGAACGCCTGCATGACCTGCTCCTCCAAGCGGCCGACGACGGGCCGCTGCGCACGGACCTGCTCGCCGCGCTGCGCCGGGGCGCGCGGATCGCGATCTGGATCACCGGCCCGGCAAAGGACCTCACCCGCTTCCACTCGCGGATCGACCGGATGACGGAGGGGGCCGGCCCGGCCGCCGAGTCGCTCGCGGCGGCCGGCGCCTCCATCACGCTGGCCCGCGTCGAGGACGCCGGCCGGCAGTACCTCGTCGTCCTTCCACCCGACGGCGGCGGCGCCCACATCGCGCGCGGGGCGGTGGATGCCTCTCCCGCGGCTTCGCCCGGTCCTCCTCCGACTCCACCGGTCCCTCGGGAGCGGGGCAGCGATCTCGTGTAGCCGGGGATGCTGGTCCTGCAAGCACCCCGCGCCACGGAGTCCGGCGGTCAGCCGTCGGATGGGCGTCCCGGGTCGGGGCGCGCTTGCGCGAGCAGCCGATGGGTTGGGCCTGCGCGTCTGGCGGAGCGGATGCGCAGGCGTGCCGTCAGGTCGCCGTCCGGCTGTCGGCCATGCGCCGGCCGGAGCCGCGTTGGTCGGTAGAAAGTCCCGACACGGTGGCAGGGGCGCAGAGCCGGGCCGGTTCTCGCCAGGTGCTGGCTCAGTCCCACGGGCTGGTGGGGACCGGGCCCGGGACGACGATCACCGCGATCCCGCCGTCGTGGGCACGGCCTGCCCAGACCTGGCCCCAGCCTTCCGGGACACCGAAGGTCAGCAGGTCGGCCCGGCGTTCCTCGTCGCGGGCGAGCTCGAAGTAGCCCTCGCAGAGGTCTTCGGTGTCCCGCCCGCTCCGCGGGCCACCGAAGCCGGCGTTGGCCACGTCCGCCAGGTAACGGCGGAAAGGTTCGGTCAGCGGTTGCCAGGCGGTGGCATCGGCGAAGCAGCCCATGGCGTCCTCTGCCGCGAACCCGGTGCCGGCAGCGCGCAGGGCGGGGTCCTCGCCCACGCCGGGGGCGAGCTCCCACGTGACCACCGGCCCCTCGCGTACGCGCAGGCGTGTGGCGGCGCACTCCCGGTACTCGTTGTAGTAGCCGTTGGAGAGGTGGGGCCAGTTGGCCCAGGAAACGTCCACCGGGTACTCGCCGGGCGGGATGCGCAACGCGAGCTCGCGCGGCGGCTCGGCGCTCCAGGGCGAATCCGCGACCAACCGGCCGCTCGGCAGCCGGATCGCGGTGACCTCCTGCACCCCGATGATCTTGATCCAGCTGTACGGGGTGTGCGGATCGCCGCCGATCCGCAGGCCCGGTGTGAACAGTCCGTCGAGGTACTCGCGCGTCTCCGGCCTGACCTCGTCCATCCCCGCCCCTTCCACTTCTGGGAAACCTGCTGCCCCGGACGATACGCATCCCCGCAGACAACCCCGGGGCCCCGAACCGCGCGTGGGGTGTCCGGGGCCAGACGCAAGGCGTCCTTCCCGCACCGGATGCCCGCCCGGCGAACGCCTCGCTGCGCCCGTCCAGGCGGTCAGGGCCCGCCGAAGTCGACCGCGGCCAGAGCGCCCCAGCCACCCACGTCCTGCCCGCTCGCCCAGCCGCCGGCAGAACGCCCGTCGGCGGGCAGCGCCCGGGGCCGCCCGGCGCCGCTGTCCTGCCAGACCGACTCGGCCATCACCGGATCCAGCAGCGCCCGCGCGACCTTCACCACCTCCGGGAACACCGCCGTGTCCCGCGCTTCCCGATGACTGTGGTCGAGGACATGGTCCGCTGGTGGCGTCGTACCTGGCCCGGCCACACCCGGCCCGGGTGCCCGCCCGTCGCGCGGTCGTCACCGG
>NZ_JBEYVJ010000543.1:0-3964 GCF_040643935.1 Kitasatospora sp. NPDC047058
GGGTCGGCGTCAACGACAGCTTCTTCGACCTGGGCGGCAGCTCACTGGTGGCGATCCAGCTGATCTCCGGCGTCAACACCGCGCTGGGCAGTTCGCTGACCGTGGCCCAGCTCTACGAGGCGTCGACGGTCTCCAAGTTGGCGGCGCTGGTCGACAACTCCGGCGCCGATCCCGAGCAGGACGTCCGGTCCGCCCTGGACGAGGTGCGCAGCAGGGCTTCCTCGCGCCGACAGCAGCAGCAGAACCGCATGGCGGCCCGCGCGCGAGGGCGGCGGCCGTGAACCGAAGGGAGACGACGATGCCGGCAGAGGACCTCCTGGCGCGGCTGCGGGCAGCCGACGTCCGGGTCTGGGAGGACGGCGGGGTGCTGCGGTACAGCGCGCCCCCCGGGGCCTTCACACCGGAGCTGCGGCACGAGGTGTTCCGCCGGAAGGCCGAACTCCTGGTCCTGCTGCGGAAGCTGACGAACAGCGTGGAGCCGTCGGCACCCTCGGGCGGCCCGCAGCCGGGGCCCGCGGCCACCGGGCCGCGCCCATCGGGCGTGACACCCCGGCTGCACCGGGCGGTCGAGGAGTTCCGCCTCCGGCTGCAGCGCTGCGGGCTGCCGATGTTCCTCGCCGCCCACGGCGCCAGCGGCACCCGGGACGCGGACCTCGCGGCGGCGAGCCCGGAGCTGGGCGGGCGGCTGGCGACGGCCCTCGACCTGCTGGTGCTCTCGCGCTGGGTCCCGGCGGCCGACGCCGCGGCCGTGGTACCACCGGAGCTCGTGGAGCACCTGGTCGCGGAGGGGCTCGCCGAGACCGACCGGGACGGCCTGCGGCTGCCGGCGCTGCGCCTGGTGGAGCACCACGGACAGCTGGTGTTCGTCCACGCGGTGAGCTGGGCCGAGGTTCCGTGCTTCGGCTACTACGGTCCGGACAGCGCGGGCCTCGGTCGACTGCTGCTGGGCGCGCGCGGGCGCTGCCTGGACCTCTTCGCCTCCACCGGCGCCCAAGCCCTGGTGATGGCGGGCACCGCACGCGAGGTGGTGCTGGTGGAGGCCGACACCGGGATGGCCCCGGTGACCGAGCTCAACCTGCTGCTCGCCGACCGTTTCGACACGGCCGAGCTGATCTGGGGCGACGCCCTGAAGGTGGATCTGGGCGAGCCGTTCGACACGGTGTCCGTCAACGCCCCGATGATGCCCTCCTTCGGGCTGGACCTGCCCTGGCGGGCCGACGGCGGGCCGGACGGCTGCCGGATCCTGGAGGCGGGGCTGCGCCGCGTCCCGCTCGCCCCTCACGGACAGGTCTTCGCCGACGCGTGGCTGATCGGCAGTGTGGCACACGGCCCCTCGGTGGCCTGGTTGGAGCGGCTGGCGCGGGAGCGGTCGTGGTCGGTGACGGTCGTCCCGACCGGCTCCACCCGGCTCGAACCCGGCCACCTGGACGCCTGGGCGATGGCCGAGACCTTCGTCGGCTACGGCGCCGGGGGTTCCCCGCAGTCCGTGCACGACGAGCTTACGGCGCTCTGGCGCGGTACCGGGGTGGACCGTTCGTTCGCCTGCCTGGTGCACGCCCGCCCCTCGGACGAACCGGGTGTCACGGTGCTCCCCGGAGCGGCGGACGGGCCGGGATGGCGGCTGTGAACGGGCCGATCGCCTCCGTCGGCCCGTCGTCCGACACACCGACTCGCAGACAACCACGGGAAGTGACGTCATGAGCGACCCCGCGGCTCCCGACGGGAGCGCGCAGACCCTGCCGGACCTGTTCTCCGCCCAGGCGGCCAGGACGCCCGCCGCCGTCGCGCTCGTCACCGGCGACGTCACCCTGACCTACGCGGAACTCGACGCCCGGACCGAGCGCCTGGCCCTCGCGCTGGCCGCCAAGGGCGTCGGCCCGGAGAGCGTGGTGGCCGTCTCGGCGGAGCGCTCGGTGGAGCTCGTCGTCGCCCTGCACGCGGTGCACCGGGCCGGCGCGGCCTACCTTCCGCTGGACCCGAACGGCCCGGCCGGACGCACCCGGCGGATGCTGGAGGACGCCGCACCGCTGCTGGTGCTCTCCGCCGACGACGTGCAGCGGCTGTCCCACGCCGACGCGCCCGGGGCCGGCGGCGCGCCGCTGCCCGCCCCGCACCCGTCGAACACCGCCTACGTCATCTTCACCTCGGGCTCGACCGGCCGCCCCAAGGGGGTCGCCGTCCCGCACGAGGCGATCGTGAACCGGCTGCGCTGGATGCAGTCCGAGTACCCGCTCGGCCCCGACGACCGGGTGCTGCAGAAGACCCCGGCCGGCTTCGACGTGTCGGTGTGGGAGTTCTTCTGGCCGCTGGCCGTCGGTGCCGCCCTGGTGCTGGCCGAGCCGGACGGCCACCGCGACCCCACCCACCTGGCGCGGCTGATCCGGGCCGAGCGGATCACCACCGTCCACTTCGTGCCCTCGATGCTGCGCGTGTTCCTGGAGGAGCCGGGCGCGGCCGACTGCACGACACTACGCCGTGTCTTCGCCAGCGGCGAGGCGCTCTCGGGCGAGCTGCGCGAACGCTTCTTCCGGGTGCTGGGAGCGGAGCTGCACAACCTCTACGGCCCCACCGAGGCCGCCGTGGACGTGTCGTACCGGGCGTGCTCGCCGCAGGACGCGCCCGGGCCGGTCCCGATCGGCGCGCCGGTGCGGAACACCCGGCTGGCGGTCCTGGACGGGCGGCTGCGGAAGGCGGCCCCCGGGGAGGTCGGGGAGCTGTACGTCTCGGGCGTGCAGCTCGCCCGGGGCTACCTGGGGCGGCCGGGCCTGACCGCCGAGCGCTTCGTCGCCGACCCGTACGGCCCGCCCGGCAGCCGGATGTACCGTACCGGCGACCTCGCCCGGCAGGACGCCGATGGCGTCCTGCACTACGCCGGCCGGGTCGACCATCAGGTCAAGGTCGGCGGGGTGCGGATCGAACCCGGCGAGGTGGAGGCCGTGCTGGCGTCCCACCCGGCCGTCGCCGAGGCCGTGGTGAGCACCGCGCCGGACGGGTCGGGCGGCACCCGGCTGCTCGCCCACCTGGTGCCGGACCGGACGGCCGCCGGGCCGCTGCGCGAGCTGTGCCGGCTGGAGGCCTCGGGCGCGCTCGACGGCGAGGACCTGCAGGTGCTGCCCAACGGGATGGCCGTGGTCGCGGCCGGCCGGGCCGAGGCGGACTTCCTGTACCGCGAGATCTTCGAGGGGCGCGAGTACCTGAGCCACGGCATCGTGCTGCCGGACGAGGGCGCGTGCGTGCTCGACGTCGGCGCCCACATCGGCATGTTCGCGCTCGCGGTCGCGCGCTCCAGCCCCGGGAGCACCGTCCACTCCTTCGAGCCGATCCCCGAGGTGTTCCGCCGCCTCGAACTCAACACCCGCATTCACGGGGTCGACGCCCGGCTGCACCCGTACGGCCTCGCCGACCGCGCCGGCCGGGCCGTCTTCACCTACTACCCGCAGCTGTCCGTGATGTCGGGGCGGCACGGCGAGCCCGCCGAGGAACGCGCCGTCCTGGAGGCCTTCCTGCGCAACGAGTCGCCGGACGGCGAGGCGCTCGGGCCCGAGGCCGCGGGCGACCTGGACGCGCTGATCCGCGAGCGGCTGCGGCACGTCGAGGTGGCCTGCGAACTGCGTACGCTCTCGGACGTGATCGACGAGCACGCCATCGAGCGGATCGACCTGTTGAAGATCGACGCGGAGAAGAGCGAGCGGGAGGTCCTGCTCGGGCTCCGGGACGAGCACTGGCCGCGGGTGCACCGGCTCGTCGTCGAGGCCCACGACCTGCCGGGGCAGGTCGAGTGGATCGAACGGCTGCTGCGGGAGCGGGGCTTCCACGTCACGGTCGACGGCCAGCGGATGCTCGCGGACACCGGGCTGGTCACCGTCTACGCGGTGCACCGCGACCTGCCGCCGGCCGGCGGCCGGCCGGCCGGAGTTCGGCAGAGCGTCGGGGGGGGACAGAGTGTGACAGCACTGGGGTTGAT
>NZ_JBEYVJ010000544.1:0-3963 GCF_040643935.1 Kitasatospora sp. NPDC047058
CTGCCGCCGCCGCGGACCGGCGCGGCAGGCGGAGCAGCAGCGGCCGGACGGCCTCGCCGGCCGCGAGCGCCGGCAGCAGGTAGAGCAGGACCGCCAGCCAGAGGTACCCCGGCCAGGCCAGCCAGCGCTCGACGGACATCGGGAGCTTGCGCCCGCCGACCAGCGCGCCCACCGCGAGCAGCGGGAGGACGACGGCGAGCACCGTCCCGGTCCGGCGCCACCGGCCGCCGGGGGCGGAGACGTCGCGCACCAGGCGGCGCCAGAGGTACCAGTGCGCGAGGGCCAGGACGGCCAGGACGGCGAGCAGGCCGAGCAGCACGAGGACGATCATCACGCGGCCAGTATGGACGGCCCGCCGGGTGACCCGCGCACCGCCCCCGGAGCCCCGGAACGGCCTGACGATGCATCAGATTTGAGCTTTCCGGCAACCCGCCTCACCCACTCTGACCAGGCACTTTGCGTCCGCTGAGCGAACAATTTCCCATGCCTTGTTCCGATACTCGTAGGTAGAAGTTAGGTTGCACCGCATTGCGCGGGTCCGTCCCCCACCCTCCGGCGTACGAGCCGAGGGTCAGCCGCGCTGGAAAGGCAACAGGGCACCCTCACATGAGTGCGGAAACCACCACCCCGGCCGCGAAGCCGTCGGTCGACGCCGAGACCCGGCACGACCACGGCCACGGCCACGGAGCCGACGGCCACCTGAAGGCCGGGCTCAAGAACCGCCACCTGTCGATGATCGCGATCGGCGGCGTGATCGGCGCCGGCCTCTTCGTCGGCTCCGGCGCCGGCATCGCCTCGACCGGCCCCGGCATCCTGCTCTCCTACACGCTGGCCGGTGTGCTGGTCGTCCTGGTGATGCGGATGCTCGGCGAGATGGCGGCGGCCGACCCGCAGAGCGGCTCGTTCTCCGCGTACGCGGACCGGGCGCTCGGCCGCTGGGCCGGGTTCACCATCGGCTGGCTGTACTGGTTCTTCTGGGTCGTGGTGCTGGCCGTCGAGGCCACCGCCGGTGCGAAGATCCTCAACAACTGGGTGCCCGGCGTACCGCAGTGGGGCTGGGCGCTGATCGTCATGGCCGTGCTGACCTCGACCAACCTGTTCTCGGTCGCCTCCTACGGCGAGTTCGAGTTCTGGTTCGCCGGGATCAAGGTGGTGGCGATCGCCGCCTTCCTGGTGATCGGCACCCTGGCCGCGTTCGGCGTGCTGCCCGGCACCCACGCGGTCGGCACCACGAACCTGGTCGGCCACGGCGGCTTCCTGCCGCACGGCGTGGGGGCGGTCTTCACCGGCATGCTCACCGTCGTCTTCGCCTTCATGGGCAGCGAGATCGTCACCCTGGCCGCCGGCGAGTCCGAGGACCCGGAGAAGGCGGTCAGCAAGGCCACCAACAGCGTGATCTGGCGCATCGGCGTGTTCTACCTGGGCTCGATCCTCCTCGTGGTCACCCTGCTGCCGTGGGACTCCGACGCGGTCAAGTCCAGCCCGTACGTCGCCGTGCTGGAGCACGTCGGCATCCCGGGCGCCGGCCAGGTGATGGACGTGATCGTCCTGACGGCCGTGCTCTCCTGCCTCAACTCCGGGATGTACACCGCCTCCCGGATGGCCTTCTCGCTCGGCAGGCGCGGCGACGCCCCCAAGGCCTTCGCCACGGTGACCCGCACCGGCGTGCCGCGGAACGCGATCCTGGTCTCGGTGGTGTTCGGCTTCATCGCCGTCTTCTTCAACTACACCTCCCCCGACACCGTCTTCTCCTTCCTGCTCAACTCCTCCGGCGCGGTGGCGCTCTTCGTCTGGCTGGTGATCTGCTTCTCCCAGCTGCGGATGCGGAAGATCATCGAGCGCGAGATGCCGGAGCGCCTGACCGTCCGGATGTGGCTGTACCCCTACCTCACCTGGACCGCCATCGGCATGATCGGGTTCGTGGTGGCGTACATGTTCACCGACGCCGACGGGCGGAAGCAGATGTACCTGTCGCTGGTCGCCGCAGCGATCGTGCTGGCGGCCTCGGCCGTGGTGGGCCGACGGCGTCGGGCCGCGGCGGTGGAGCCGGCTGCCTGATCCGGTCCACACCGCCCGAACACCGGGCCCGGGAGCCGTTGCGGAGGCTCCCGGGCCCGGTGGCGTTTTGAGGGCCGCCGCGCGGCTCCCCGGGCGTCCCGCCTCCCGGCCGCCCCCGGCCCCGCCCCGCTGGTGGGGCCGGGGCGGAACGGAGATGACCTGCCGCCCGGCTGCCCCTACCCTTCCCCCTATGCGAGATCTTGTGGCGGGGATGGGTTACCTGGCCAAGGGCCAGAAGTGGGTGGGGCGGCACGGCCGCTGGTGGGCGTTCGGGATGATCCCCGCGCTGATCACCCTGATCGGGTACGCCGTGGCGCTGGTCTTCCTCGGCGGCTGGTCCGAGGACCTCGCCGCCTCGGCCACCCCGTTCGCCGACCACTGGGGCTCGCCCTGGCAGGGCCTGCTGCGCGGCGCGCTCGCGCTGATCGTCTTCGGCGGCGGCCTGCTGATCTCGCTGATCACCTTCACCGCGGTCACCCTGCTGGTCGGCCAGCCGTTCTACGAGTCGCTCTGCGAGAAGGTGGACGAGACCGAGGGCGGCGCCCCCACCCCGCCGGACGTGCCGCTCTGGCGCGAACTGCTGGTCTCGGCACGGGACAGCCTCCACGTGCTGCTGCGGGTGGCCGGCTTCGGCATCCTGCTGTTCGCCCTCGGGTTCGTCCCGGTGGTCGGGCAGACGCTGGTGCCGGTGGCCGGGTTCATGGTGTCCGGCTTCTTCCTCTCGGTCGAGCTGACCGCGGTGGCGCTGCAACGGCGCGGGGTGCCGCAGCGCGAGCGGATCCGGCTGCTGCGCGCGCGGCTCGGACTCGCGCTCGGATTCGGCGTGCCGCTGATCCTGGCCTTCCTGGTCCCGCTGGTGACCGTCCTCGCGATGCCCGGCGCGGTGGCCGGCGCGACGCTGCTGGCCCGCGACCTGGTCCCGGTCGAGGAGGAGCCGGCCGACGAGGATGACGACGCGCCGCAGCCCGCGGGCCCGCCCGTCCCGGACGTCCCGGGCGCCCCGGACGTCCCGGGCGCCCCGGCGGCCTCCTACGCCGGCCGGCAGCCGGTGGCCGGCAATCCGTACGCGGCGGGCCCCGCCCCGCAGAACCCGTACGCGGCGGGCCCCGCCCCGCAGAACCCGTACGCCGGGAGTCCGTACACCGAGAACCCCTACGCCGAGAACCCGTACCGGAGCAGCTGAACCGGAGCGGGGCCGGAGCGGTGACCGGCCGGTCACGCTGCGCCCACCTGCGGCCGACCCGGGTGTGAAGCCGCCCACACGGCCTTTCCCGTCTACTGCCGCCGATAGTGGCGAGCCGCGCACGGAGGCCCCGCCCGCGGCGCCGGAGACGGCCCCGGGCCCGGCCGGACCCCGGCCGGACGGCCGCGGCGGACCGGAAGAACGCAGGCGGCGGGCCCGTTCGGGCGGGTCGTTCGTCGACGGCGCAACCCGTTCACCTGCCGTTTGAACAAATAGGACAAATAGGACAGAAGCGCCCGGCTCCGGCCGGGCGCTTCGCCATTTCCGCACTTTTGTCCACGACTGCCCGTAGTAGCGGGCGCCTTTGCCGCCCGCGGCGCGCTCTGCCAAGAATGGCCCGTCGCCAGGCAGCGCGGACCGGCCCCCCCCGGCCGCCGCGCCTCCCGCCCGCCCCGCCTCACCGCCGGGGTGCCATGGCCGTCCCGTCCCGGACGGCATTGCGGGCCCCCTCGCTCACCCGAGCCTGCTCACCCGAGCCCTGCCCGCGTGCCGGATGCCCAGCATCCCGGCACGGCCCCGACGGAAAAGGATCGTCCGCTCCATGCAGCTCAGCCATGCCCGCCGCAACTCGCTGATCACCGGCATCACCACCCTCGTGGTGGCGAGCGCGGCCACCGCCGCCCTCGCCATCCCGCAGGCCGGCGGCACCGCCGCCGAGGCCG
>NZ_JBEYVJ010000545.1:0-3949 GCF_040643935.1 Kitasatospora sp. NPDC047058
GACGGCGGCGGGAATGCCGAGCCGGCCGGCCACCTGGGTGGCGATGTTCGGGCAGCGGTCCATCGCCGAGCAGGTGGCGACCACCACCATGTCGACCGCACCGCGCTGGCCGCCCTCGATCCGGACGAGTTCCCGGTACTGACCGGGCACCTGGCCCAGGTCCTGCCCGCCGTGGCCGACCACGAGGTCTACTACGGCGCCCTCCGCCAGCTGATCAGCGCCGCCGCCCCGGCGCGGGCGGGCATCGTCCCCGGACGGGCTGCAGAGGAGATGTAGGCAGCGTGGACAGCACCCTCGCCGCCTACCGCGGCCAGACCGCGTGGCCGGAGCTGATCCACGGCCGCCCCGCCGTCGTCCACCCGCAGCAGCACGCCACCAGGCCGGCACGCGGCAGCGACGGCGGGGCCGGCCAGCGGCATCCGGAGAGTCGCTACGCGTCTCGTCCACACGGCATCCGGGTGGAGTAGTCCAGTGGCCCGGCGTCGCCCGTCTCCCAATACTGGGCTGCGGCGGGCCGGTTCCGGGCCGCCGTGACGGAAACCGGCCCGGCAAGCCCTGAGGAGTTCCATGGATCGCCGGCATCGCCAGCATCGGCGTAGCGGTGCGCGCGCTTGGCCGTGGCTTGTCCTCGTCTCCTGCCTGCTCGTCCTGGCGGGTGCGCCGACCGCGTTCCCGGATGGGGGCGGCAACAGGGCCCGCCCCGCGGGCGGCTGTCTCGCCACACCGTCCGCTTACCGGGCCGCGTGGCAGGCGCGCGAAGTCCGGTGCGTGTCACCCTCCCTGTTCGGGACCACGCACACCCGTGGTGACGCATCGATCTATCCCAGCGGTTTCCAGCGTGCCTGGGCGGGTTCGAACACCGACCTCGAGCGTTACCTGGAACTGCGCAGGCAGTACGGCGACAACCCGCCGAAGGTCGGCATCGGCATCCTGTCCTACGTCGGCTATCCGGGGCTCGAGAACTGGACCACACCGACGGACCTCGCCGTCTACACCCTCCCACCGGGTAGACAGGCCGCAGTTCCGAGCTTCGAGACCTGGTTCCGCCTGCTCGACGAGCAGTTCCCCGACACGCAGGCGTATCCGCTCTCCGCCCAGACGGACCTCGTCCTTGCCTACTCCCGGCTCGGCCAGGACGAGGACGTCGTCGGCGCGTTCGAGAAGGTGACCGGCTGCAGGCGCGACCAACTGCTCAAGGGGGCGCCGCCGTCGGCGGCCATCGGCTGCAACCGCTCCTTTCTGGACACGCTGGCTGCCGTCGGGCCTTCCCCCTACGACGGCGGCAACTCGGTGACGTGCTTCCAGAACTTCGCCGCTGTCTACCGCGGGCCCCGAGATGCCGCCGCGCTGCGGGGTGTGCTGTACCAGTGCCAGGATGCGGGCTTCCTCAACACGGGCACCGGGCTCGGCTACAACACCTACGCGAACCCGTTCGTGTGCAGGCCCGCCGATCAGCAGTCTGTACGCGACAGGTACACCGGACGGGAGTTCGTCCTCCCGAACGCTCCCTTCGCCGCCCTTCCGAGTCACGTCGACATCGCCCTGGACCTGGGCACGCCCTCCCAGCGCGGTTTCCTCCGCACCGGCTATTGCTGACGCACCCAACCGCTCGGACACACCGCACCCGCAGGCAAGCCTGTGCCGTCCGAAATGTGGCCGTGGTCGAGACCGACGGCGCCCTCGCCTGCCACGGGACCGTTCGGCGCAACCGGATGGGGCGAGGGCGCGGTGGCGATTCAGACCCCCGACCCGGTGCGCGCGGCGGAGGTGACGCCCGGCACCGTGTTTCACGGGCAGTACAGGGCAGTACAGGGCGGTGAAGGCGGCGGCCTCGCCACATCCATCACGCAGATGTGGTTGCAGGATTAGGCTGACCGGATGACAGCTGATCGCACAGCAGCCGGGTACCGCCGCATCCTCGCCCTGGCTGGCGCGGCCGGGATCGCCCTTGCCGGGAGCGCCTGTTCCTCGTCCGGGAGTTCCGGCGGGGCCGCCTCGGGCGGTGAGAGGCTGTCCTACGACCGGGTCGCCTCGACGGCGAAGCAGCTGACGAGTACGTCGGCCTGCCCGTTCGGCCTCGACCCGGCGGCGGCGCTGAAGGCGGCCGGTGCCGAACGGACCGTCACCCCGGCGGCGTCCGGCGGTGACCCCGCGGCTCAGGGGACCGTCGACCCGGGCCGCCCGGCCCAGGCCTGGCCCAGCGGGCAGTCCACGCCGTCCGGGCTCCCCTCCATCCCCGCCGTCCCGCCGAACGCGTCCGTCGTCTGCAACTTCACGGCTTCGGATGCCCCGATGGAGATCGACCTCGTGGCCGTGTCCGAGGGCGAGGTGGCGGTGAACCTGGCGCTGCCGCAGATCGCCGCCCTCGGCAACCTCAGCGCTGACGAGGTGATGACGTTCTCCAAGGACGAGCCCGGGATCGGCCAGACCAGGGTCACCCCGGGCCGGGGCACGGCCGCCGTTGCACGGGTGGCGGTGGCAGGCAAGGGCGACTTGGCGCTCGTGGTCTCCCAGGGATGGCCCGTCACCAAGGCGGACCCGGCCCTGGCCGGCGAGTCGCTCAGGAAGGTCGCCGAGGCACTCGCGGCCCAGCTGCGGCCGTAGGCGGCGCCGGCAGGCGACCCGCCGCGCACTGCTCGCCGCCCGACCGGAGCGAGCCGGTGCGGTACTCGGGAGGGCCGAACCGGAGGTCGCCAGGGCCGCGGCCGGGGCCGCCTCGGAGCCCCGGGTGGCTCCGAACGAGTACCGCGACTCGACTTGCTCAACCGTCAGCTCATCGGCACACAGATACACCAACGAGCCCCACACCACATCCGTCATGCAGATGCGGTTGCAGTATTGGGAGACGTCCGCCGTCATGTCCCAGAGGCTGGGCGCGGCGACCAGGGTGGCCGGCGGGGACGGCGCGTCACGGTGCCGAGGTGCGGACCGGGCATGGGGGCAAGGACGGCCGGGGCGTGCGGGGCGGCGGGTAGGGTCGGGTGATCGTCAGGTGATCACAAGGGGGAGACGCGGGTGCTGCGGGTTCAGGTGCCGGAGGCAGTGGCGGATGCCGGGAGCCGGGCGTTCCTGGCGGAGCACGGGCTGCCGGAGGCGGCTGCGTACCTGGACTTCGGGGTGCTCGCGCAGGGGCGGTTGGCGGAACTGACGGCGTGGCCGGGCGGGCCGGTGGTGGGGGACGGGCGGCTGTTCGTGCTGGGGGAACCGGAGTACGGCAGCGGCCAGGTCGTGCTGGACGCGGTGAGCGGGGACGTGTGGCTCGCCGAGTGGACGGACGGGGAGCTGCGGCGGGACCAGCTCGCCTCCGACCTGCCCGCGTTCGCCGGGCTGCTCCGGGCGGCCGAGGACCGGGAGGCGGGCAACGGGCACCGCGGCGCCGGGATCACGCGGGCGGTGGTGCAGATCGCCGAGGAGCGGATGCGGGAGGCCGACCCCCGGTTGTTCGAGGCCGTGGCCCGGCCCGCGCACTGGGGCACGGTGGTCCGGGTCGCCTCCCTGGCCTGGGGTGCCTGGCCGGGGACGGCCGGGCCGGACGGTCTCGCCTACGAGTTCGGCGCGGACCTGGTCGAGGAGTTGGCCGAGCTGAGCGGCGAACGCGGGGTACGGCGCTACCGCCCCGAGGAACTGCCCTCGGCGCTGACCCACGAGCCGACCCGCCGGCTGCTGACCGAGACCGGCCTGGCGCTGGACGGCCAGCTGTTCGTGGTCCCGCCCGAGGGACCGCTGCGCAGCATGGCGCAGGCGTACGCCGAGGCCGGCCCGCTGCGGGACCACCTCGCGGTCGGGTGGTGGCTGGAGGGACTGCCGGTCGCTCTCGACGGTGCCACCGGCCGGGTGGAGGTGCCGCCCCGGTTCGGCGAAGGCCGGCCCGACCGGTACCTCAATCGCGACCTGTCGGCGCTGCTGTACGCGCTCTGGACGTACGAGAAGCTGCGCGACGAGTGGTGGC
>NZ_JBEYVJ010000546.1:0-3921 GCF_040643935.1 Kitasatospora sp. NPDC047058
GGCGGCCGGGCGGCCCTGGCGGCCGGGCCGTCGGGGCGTCGGGGCGTCGGGGCGTCGGGGCCGGTGATGCGGGTGGCGGTGGCGGGCGGCGGGTGGCGGGTGGTCAACTCCGAGGGGCTTGCCTCACTCGTGTGAGTGACCTGATTTATCCACAACCCCGGGGTTGTCCACAGGCTTTCGCCCCTTTTCCCGCGCGCCGTGGGGACCTCCTACCGTGCAGCGCATGACGAACCTGACGATCGGCGCGAAGAGGCGCCAAGAGATCAGCGAGACCGCCGGCCTCCGGATGGCGGCCCTGTGGCCGGCCGCCGATCGGCCGACCGGAACGGGGGAGCCGCTGGCCACCGGCCCGCCTGCCGACGGCGGGTCGGACGGCGGGCCGGAGGACGCCGGGGGAGTGGACGCCGGCGGACTGGATGCCGGCGCGGTGGACGCCGGGCCGGCCCGTGCGCGCTTCCGGTTCGGCCCGGCGGTGATGCTCGACCGGCGGGCCGTCCTGGGGCTGGTCGTCCTGCTGCTGCTCGCCGTGGCGTACGGCGTGCAGCACTTCTGGCTGGCCCGGCCCCGACCGGTCGAGGTGCCGGCCGTGGCGGTCGCCCCGGCGGAGCCTGGCACGGGCGTCCCGGCGCTTGCCTCCGGTCCGCCTGTCACCGGGCCCACGCCGCCTGCCGCCGGGCCCGCGCCACCCGCCGTGGGCGGACCGGAGGCCAACGCCGTCGTGGTGGTCGACATCGGCGGCCGCGTGCATGCGCCCGGCGTACACACCCTTCCCACCGGCTCCCGGGTTGCCGACGCGCTCCGCGTGGCCGGTGGTCCGCTGCCCGAGACGGAGACCAAGAACCTCAACCTGGCCCGGGTACTGACGGACGGTGAGCAGATCCTGGTCGGCGATCCCGCCGCGCCCATGGCAGGCGGGCCGGGCGCCGGTGCCGGGCCTCCGGCGCCGGCCGCGCCGAAACAGCCGGTCAGCCTCAACCGCGCCACCCTCGAACAACTCGACACGCTCCCGGGCGTCGGACCGACGCTCGCCCAGCGGATCATCGCGTTCCGCGCGTCCCACGGATCGTTCCGCTCACTCGACCAGCTCCGGCAGGTGAGCGGCATCGGCGAGCGAACGTACGCGGAGATCAAACCGATGCTCACCCTCTGACCGACCCGTCGGCCCGCGATCCGGCCGACGGCCCCCGATTCCCCGTCACTGCCCCGCCGAACCGACCGAAGGGAGGTGCCGTCATCGCCGCCGCCACCACCACCACCACCATCGCGCCCGTCGCCGCCCGGCCAACCCCCACACCCTCTCCCGCCGGCGACCTCCGGCTCCTCCTCCCCGCCGTCGCCGCGTGGGCCGTCACCGCGGCCGTCCTCCGCCACGGCACCGGCCACGGCGTCCTGCTGCTCACGGTGGCGGGCGCGGCTACGCTCCTCGCCGTCCTCCTGCTCGCCCGCCCGGACGTCCGCCGACGCCGCGGCGCCGGCGTCACCGCGGCCGCGGTCCTGCTCACCGGCGCGGCGGCGACCGCCGTGACACTGCTGCACACCGCCGACCTCCTCCGGGGTCCGCTACCGGCACTGGCACAGACGGCCGGCCCCGCACCGGAGGTGGGCGTCGAGCTGACCGTCACCGGAGACCCGAAGGCCCGCACCTCCCGCACTAGGGGAACGACCGCCGGGCAGGCCGTCCTCACCGTGGACGCCGTGGTGGACCGGATCACCGTCCTGACCGGGCCCGCCCCCGGTCCGGGCGCGGGTACCACCAGGACGCGGACACCGGTGACGGTCCTGGCCCGCGGTCCGGACATCGACCGGTGGCAGCGGCTGCTCCCGTCCGCCCGGGTGGCCGTCGAGGCCGACGTCCGCCCGGCCGGGGAGGGCCACGACGACGCGGCCGCCCTGCTGATCGCGCACGGCCCGCCCCGCGAACTCGCGCCGCCGAACCTGCCGCAGCGGATCGCCGGCCGACTGCGGGCGGGTCTGCGGTCGGCGAGCGACGGGCTGCCGCCGGACGCGCGGGGGCTGCTCCCCGGCCTGGTCGTCGGAGACACCTCACGCCTCCCCGGCGACCTCCTGGAGGCCTTCCGGGCCACCGACCTGGCCCACCTGATCGCGGTGAGCGGAGCCAACCTCGCCATCGTCCTCGGAGTGCTGCTCGGCGCACCCGGGCAGGCCGGCACTGCCGAACGGCGCGGTCTGGCCGCACTGTTCGGGCTGCCGCTGCGCACCACCGCGCTGCTCGGCACGGCGGTCACGCTGGCCTTCGTCACCATCTGCCGCCCCGAGCCGAGCGTGCTGCGGGCGGCCGGGACCGGCCTGATCGGCCTGCTCGCACTGGCCACCGGCCGCCCGCGCCAGGCGGTGCCCGCGCTGTCGGGGACGGTGCTGCTCCTGGTGCTCCTCGACCCCTACCTGGCGCGTTCCTTCGGCTTCCTGCTCTCGGTGCTCGCCACCACCGGCCTGCTGGTTCTCGGCCCGCACTGGGCCCAGGCGCTGCGGGCGCGGGGCTGGCCGCACCACGTGGCGGGTGCCCTCGGGGCGGCGGCCGCGGCGCAGGCGCTCTGCGCGCCCGTGACGGTGGTGCTGTCCGGGCACATCAGCCTGGTCGCCGTCCCGTGCAACCTGCTGGCCGAGCTGGCGGTGGCCCCGGCGACGCTGCTCGGTTTCGGGGTGCTGGTGCTGGAGCCGTTCCTGCCGGCACCGGCCAGGCTGCTCGCGGAGGTGGCGGGCCTCCCGGCCGGCTGGCTGGCGGCGGTGGCCCGGCACGGGGCCGAGGTGCCGGGCGGGCAGCTGTCCTGGCCGGGCGGGCTGCTCGGCACGGCGACGCTGGCACTGGGCACGGTGGCGGTCTGCTGGACGGTTCCGCTCCTGCTGCCCCGGCGCGGTGGGGCGGGCGGGCGCCGACCCCGGGGCGGCTGGGTCCGTCCGCTGGTGGCCGGCCTGCTCTTCCTGGTCCTGGTGGCCGTACTGCTGCGGCCGCCCCTGCTCACCCGGCTGGCGACCGGCTGGCCGCCGCCGGGCTGGCGGCTGGTCATGTGCGATGTGGGCCAGGGCGACATGCTGGTGTTGCCGGTGGTCCCGGACGACGGCTCGGTGCCGGACAGCGCCATGGTGATCGATGCGGGCCCTGATCCGCATGCGGCCGACCGCTGCCTGCGCGATCTCGGGATCACGCGGGTGCCGCTCCTCCTGCTGACCCACTTCCACGCCGATCACGTGGAGGGTGTGCCGGGGGTGCTGCGCGGCCGTGCGGTGGGTGCGGTCGAGGGCACGGCGGTGGACGATCCGCCGGGTGAGGCGGCCCGGGTGTCCAGGTGGGCGGCGGCCGCGGGTGTCCCGCTGCTGCGGGCCCGGTGGGGCGAGCGGCGGGCGGCGGGGCCGGGGCTGTCCTGGCAGGTGGTCTGGCCGGACGCGGCGGTGCCCGCGGAGGCGTCCGGTGCCAACAACGCGAGTGTCGCGCTGCTGGTGAGTTTGGCGGGCGGACTGCGGCTGGCCCTGCTGGGTGATCTCGAACCGCCGGCCCAGTCGGCGTTGCTGGGGAGATGGGGAGGTGACACCGGAGTGGACGTCGTGAAGGTGGCACATCACGGTTCGGCCCACCAGGACTGGGACTTGGCTGCGGCCCTGAGCCCGCGGCTGGCCCTGATCTCGTGCGGTGAGGGCAATCCGTACGGGCACCCGTCGGTGCGGACGGTGGATCACTTGCGGTCCCTGGGGGCCACGGTGCTGCGTACGGACCTGGCCGGGGACATCGCGGTGACGGGTGACACCCCGGCGCACCTCGGTGCGTCGGTGCACCCGGTCGGCGCTCACGGCCCGCACGGTGCCCGAGCGTCCCGTGCCGTGGTCCAGGCCGGCGGGCCGCGCGGCCCGCCGGCCGGAGGGCACACCACCGGCTCAATAGCTCGCCCACCCCCCCGGGCGGGGGGT
>NZ_JBEYVJ010000547.1:0-3920 GCF_040643935.1 Kitasatospora sp. NPDC047058
CAAACCCCCGCAGACGGGGGTTTGAAGACGGGCCCTAGCAACGGATCCCCGACCCGCTCGCGCCCGCCCGTAAGGTCCGTTTCGGCCGAAGTCGGTGGCTGCCTCTAATCTTGTCCACCGTGACCGCCATCGCTGACCAGCCCACCGAGCTCGGGCCCCGGCCGCCCGCCGGGCCCGCCACCGCCGCCGCGCGGCCCGCGCCCGGCCCCGCCGCCGACGAGGGCCTGGCCCGCCGGCTCAAGGCGCTGGCCTGCACCGCGCCGCTGCACGACCTGGACAGCCGCAAGGTGATGCTGGCCGGCGAGTACGGCGGCTACGCGATGGCCGAGGTCGGCCTCGCCGCGATCGACCTGGTCACCCTGCACATGGACTTCGACACCGGCGCCGACCGCGACATAGTGCTCGCCCGGCTGCTGCCCCGGGTCGCCGCCCAGGCCGCCGGCCGGCCCACCACCGAGCACGAGCGGGTCGCCCGCTGGGTGCTCGAGTCGCTGATCAACGTCGGCAGCGTCGACCGCGGCTTCCGCGCCGTCTACGGCACCTTCGGCGCGGACGGCGAGTACGTCCGCCGCGACTACGACTTCAAGCTGATCGAGGAGGTGCCCGGCCCGGACGGCGGCGTCTACCTGCGTACCACCGACGAGGCGGTCAACGTCCTGGTCGGCGCGCTCGACACCGACGTCACCTCGGCCCAGATCGCCGCCGAGGTCAAGCTGGAGGTGTTGATCCGCCGCGGCCGCCTGGCCGACGCCCAGCTCGCCGCCGAGCAGGCCCGCTACCGCACCGTGCAGTACGCCGAGACGCTGCGCCGCGCCCTCGACGCCACCCGCCGCAACGTGCGCGCCGTCGACTGGATGCAGGCCGTCCCCGACCTCATCGACGAGGCGCTCGACCACATCGCCGACCGTTACCGGCACGAGAACGCGATTCTCACCAACATCCGCAAGGCCCGCGACGAGGCCGAGGAGCCGGAGCACAAGCGCCGCGCCGCCGAGCTGGTCGACATCGTCAAGGACTGCATCCGCCGCCACACCCAGCTGCAGACCCGCCTGCTGGAGGCCGGACCGCTGTTCCGCGCCGAGCAGGACCGCCAGGCCTTCGCCGCGCCCGGCGCCCGCAGCGGCATCGACCTCTACGGCCAGCTGCTCGCCCCCGTGCTGCGGCTGCCGGTGGAGCAGGCCGTCCGGCCCACCGGCGCCTTCTTCGCCCGCGGCACCGGCCTGCGCACCCCCGTCTCGGTCCGGGTCGCCGACCTGGTCGACCTGCTGCTCACCCCGCCGGTCGAGCGCGAGCACCTGGGCGCCGAGCTGCCCGACCCCGACCTCGTCGCCACCCCCGACGACAGCCGATTCTCCGAGGCGCAGCTGGAGGCCGCGCTGGAGCTGCTCGACCTCCCGGCCGACGCCCCGCGCCGGCTCTCCGGCCTGCTCGCCGACGCCCGCGGGCAGGACCCGGAGCTGCCCTACCTGGTCGCCCTGCTCGCCGTGCACGCGGCCAGCCCGCCGGTCGGCACCGCCTACCGGCAGGGCGAGGAGCGGCTGCTCTTCGCGGTCGACGACGGCACCCCGCTGCACGACCCGGAGTTCGGCGGCGCCGACCTCATCGTCGGCAGCGCCCTGCTCGACGCGGCCGGCATGGCGGCCGACCGCAAGGACGCGGGCTGACGAGTTTGACGATCCGCCAGGCCCGCCGCACCATGCACCGTCAGATCTTCCGTACCAGCAGCACCATCCCCGAGGAGCACCGCCCGTGACGACCCACCACGACACGTCCTGGGCACCCGAGGGCGAGCCCGCCGCGCCGGCCGCGATCACCCCGGCCGACGTGGCCGACGCCGCCCGGCTGGTCTCCTTCGGCCTCCAGGCCAAGCTGCTCCCCGCCCGCGACGCCGAGTACGCCGAGCTGGTCCGCCGCCACCGCGAGGACCCGCCGTTCGCCCGGCTCGCCGACGCCGTCGCCACCGGCATGGGCCTGGTCGTGCTGGAGGTCTCGCCGCGGGCCGGCATGGCCGTCGCCGCCGCCGAGGACTCGGTCTTCGCCGTCCGGATGGGCGACTACTCGCGCCGCGCCGCCTCCGAGTCCACCGACCGCTTCCTGCACGGCCTGGCCCACCTCGCCGTCGCCGCGATGGCCTTCCCCCGCCCCGAGGACCTCGCCGACGACGGCTACCTCGGCCGGATCACCGTCAACGGCGTCGACTCCTTCGTCCGCCAGGCCTGCCGCCGGCTGGAGGAGCAGGCCGAGGCCGACGGCACCAACACCGACCCGCAGAGCGACGCCCCCGGGCTGGAGGCCGCCTGGCGCGTCTGGGCCCGCCGCACCGCCACCGGCGCCACCAAGGACGCCCGCCGGCTCTCCGGCTCGACCATCGGCATCGTCGCCAAGGCGGTGATGTTCCTGGTCGACTCCGGCTTCCTGCAGAAGACCTCGGACGACGCCGGCGGCACCTACCGCACCACCGCCCGCTACCAGCTCCAGGTCCGCGACCTGGCCGGCAGCGCCGCCATGGCCGAACTGCTCGACCTCGGCATCGTCCCGGTCTCCGACGGCACCGCCAGCCTGCTGCCGCCGGACCTGAGTGACGAGCTGGTCGCCGACGCCGGCCTGCCGTTCCACTCGCTCTGAGCCTCCTCACCACCCCGCACCTCCTGGAGAACCGCCGCACATGTACGAGCTCAACCGGGTCCGCCTCTACTCGATCGGACCGGCCGGCGCCCGCTACGCCGACACGGTGCTCGACCTGCGCGGCGTCGGCGAGCCCGTCGCCGACCCGGCCCCGCAGCAGATCGGCCTGTTCGGCGAGGACACCGACGGCCCGGTCCGCCGACCCGCCCCGGCCGGCGTGCTCTTCCTGGAGAACGGCGGCGGCAAGTCCGTCCTGCTCAAGCTGATCTTCTCGGTGATGCTCCCCGGCCACCGCAACACCCTCGGCGGCGCCAGCTCCGGCGTGCTGCGCAAGTTCCTGCTCGCCGACGACTGCGGCCACGTCGCCCTGGAGTGGCAGCACACCGTCACCGGCGAGCTGATCGTGGTCGGCAAGGTCAGCGAGTGGCGCGGCCGCCAGGTCTCCTCCGACCCGCGCAAGTTCGCCGAGACCTGGTACTCCTTCCGCCCCGGCCCCGGCCTCACCCTGGACTCGCTGCCCGTCGCCGAACGGGTCAGCCTGGCCGGCGACCAGAAGGCCCGCGGCCGCCGCCGCACCATGAAGGGCTTCCGCGACGCGCTCACCGAGGCGGGCAAGGCCCACCCGCACCTCGACCTGGTCTTCGAGGACGGCCACGACCGCTGGACGGAACACCTCGGCGACCTCGGCCTCGACCCCGAACTGTTCCGCTACCAGCGCGAGATGAACGCCGACGAGGGCGAGGCGGCCGGCCTCTTCGCGGTCAAGCACGACAGCGACTTCACCGACCTGCTGCTGCGCGCCGTCACCGACACCCGTGACACCGACGGCCTCGCCGACCTCGTCCACGGCTTCGCCGCCAAGCTCGGCCGCCGCGCCGAGCTCACCGCCGAACGCGACTTCACCGCCGGCTCGCTCGACCTGCTGGAGCGGATCGCCGAGGCGACCACCGCCCGCGAAACCGTCCGCGAGGCCCACCGCACCGCCGAGCGGCGCACCCGCCGGCTCGCGCACGCCCTCACCTCCCGCGCCACCGCCGAACGCGACCGCGCCCAGGACCTCGCCATCGAGGTCGCCGCCGCGGCGGGCGCCGTCACCGCCGCCGAGGCCGACCGCACCCGGCACACCCTGATCACCGCCGAACTCACCCACCGGCACGCCACCCTCGGCCTGGCCGCCGCCACCGCCGAGGCCGCCGCCCTGCGCCGCGAACTCATCGACGCCCGCACCCTGCACTCCGCCTGGCAGGCCGCCGAGGCCGTGCTGCGCCAGCGCGCCGCCGCCGACCGGGTCGCCC
>NZ_JBEYVJ010000548.1:0-3919 GCF_040643935.1 Kitasatospora sp. NPDC047058
TTCCGATCTGCCACGAGCGCAGGGGCGGCGCCCCCCCCCGCCCACCCGCCGCTGCTGGGGGCGCCGGCCCGCACCCGCGGCCACCAGCAGCGGGGCGATCCCACCCAGGATCACCGCCACGCCCGGGTCGACGCCGAGCAGCACCGCCGCCCGGCAGGTGAGCACCGCGACAGCCGTCAGTGCGACGGTGATCAGCACGGGCACGGTCAACCGGGTCAGCACCCGAAGAGAACGGCGGGCTCCCGACGCTCCCCGCGTTCCCGGCCCGCCCGAGGCGCTCGCACCGCCGACCAGCAGCCCCCGGCGCCGCAGTGCGTCCTCCAGTTCCGCGGCCGGGGCGCTCGCACCGAACGCGGACCGCGGACGGCCGAACCAGGCGGTGCCGGAGGGGCCGATCGCCGCCAGCAGAACAGCCTCGACCTCGTCCCGGGGCCGGGGCCGGATGACCCGTAGCATGCCGTTCCGGTCCATCTCCAAGCGGTTGGCGAGAACCATCCGCAACAGCGCGGTCTCGGCGACCCGCCACTCGCCGCCGGCCAGGAACGCCAGCTCGTACAGTGACAACTCCGCTCCGGACGAGGGCGGTTCGACGTCACTTCGGTTTCGCAGTCTACGCACGCTCACCACTCCACCACGCCCCGCCGGCTCATAGGCCATCTCATGTGGGAAGTCTGCGGGAGGGAGATGAGGACTACGGCGATGCCGGCGCACCGGGCGAGGGAGATCGCGAGTGACGGCGCAGTCGGTCCCGTGTGCCCGCCCCCAGTTCGTCCCATCCGGCCAGTCCCCGAAGGAGGCCTTCCAGGTCGCGCTCACCATCGCGGGTCTGGGCACCGTGGGCCAGCCCCGGATCAGCCGTTCGGCCGCAGCGCGGACGAACTGGCCCGCCCAGGCGTGGTGCTCCCGCAGGACACCCTCGGCCAGGTCCTCGGGGACGATGGCGCGCTTGGCCGCCCCGATCACGCCCTCGGGCAGAGCGGCGATGTGACGGGCGAGGCGGTCGACGACGTCGTCGAGTTCGTCGGCGGGGACGGCCCGGTTGCCCCAGCCGTAGCGTTCTGCGGCCTCGCGGACGAGATCCGGGCGCACCAGATGGAGTACGGCCAGCGCGTTCAGAGCTGAGAACGGCAGGACGGCGGCCGTCCTGCGGGTGCCGCCCGACCGCGAGAGCCTGGCGGCACCTTAACGGTCACTCCGTGTCAGCCGCCCAGCCTGACTGCGCGGCGTACGTCGTCGGCGTAGGCCTCGGGCTGCTCCCAGGCCGCGAAGTGGCCGCCGGCCTGGTGTTCCACATAGTGACGGATGTTCAGGAACGCCTCGGCGTAGCTGCGCGGCTCCGGTTTGATGTCGTGCGGGAACACCGAGAGCACGGTCGGCGTGTCGATCCGGTCGGGAAACTCGACCGGCTCGACGTAGGTGGTGAAGGAGGTGCCGATCGTGCCGGTGACCCAGTAGGCGGTGACCCAGGTGAGAAGCTCGTCCGTGGTGAAGGCCGGCCCGTCGGACCAGGACTCCAGCTTCTCGACGATCCACGCCGCGAGACCGGCCGGGGAGTCGCCGAGGGCGACGGCGAGCGTGTTCGGCCGGGTCGACTGCTCCGCGATGTACCCGCCCTCGGTTCGGAACCACTGCGCCGACCGGCCGAGGTAGGCCGCTGCGTCGGGTGCGAGCTTCGCCGGGTCCGCCGTGAGCGCACGCTGCGGGGCGACGTTCGTGAGGTGCAGGGCGGCCACCCGGTCCGGGTGTCGGGCCGCGAGGATCTCCGCGACGGTGCCCCCCACGTCGCCGCCGGACACCGTGTACCGCGGGTAGCCGAGCTCGTCCAGCGCGTCGGCGACGATCCCGGCGATCCGGTCGGCCGACATGCCGGACGTGGTGAGCGGGGCTGCGAACGGGAAGCCCGGCAGCGCGGGGACCACCACGTGCACGTCCGTGAGCAGCGGCAGGACACGCTCGAACCGCAGCACCGAGTCCGGCCAGCCGTGCAGCAGCACGACCACCGGGGCGGCGGGATCCGTGGACCGTTGGTGGATCACCCGCAGATCGGTGTCGCCCGCCCGCACCGTCGCCCAGGGCAACTCGCCGATGCGGCGCTCGTGCACGCCCCAGTCGTAGCCGGTCTCCCAGCGTTCGATCAGTTCGTCGAGGCGGGTGCCCGTGATGCCGCGCGTCTCGTCGTCGCTCCACGGGATCGTGACACGCCGCGTGGGCCGGTTCCTGATGTCGTCGATCATGTGTATGAGCGTACACATGATGTGTATGCTCGTACACATGACTTTGCGCGATGCGGCCGCCACCCGGCAGCGGATCCTGGAACACGCCCGACGCCAGTTCGCCCGGCACGGGTTCGCCGCGGTCGCGGTGAAGGGTGTGGCCGACGCGGCCGGCGTCTCGCCCAACCTCATCACCCGCTACTTCGGCGGCAAGGACGGCCTCTTCCTGGCGGCGACGCGGGTGGAGATCCCGGTCTCCGACTCGTTCGACGGTGACCGTTCCGAACTGGGCGCGCGCCTCGCGGCGAGCATCGTGCAGCGCTGGTTCGGTGCCGTCGGGGAGGATCCGCTGCTCGTGCTGCACCGCGCGTCGGGCGAACGACCGGAGGCGGCGGAGGCGCTGGCCGCCTTCCTCGACACCAACTCGCTGGAGCCGCTGCACCGTTATCTGCGCGAGAGCGGTCTGGACGACGTGGAGGCCCGCAACCGGGCCGCGGCGATCGACGCCTTCGTGCTCGGCGTCTCGACCCGCCGCCGGGTCCTGCGTTCCGAACTCGGCGACCCCGCCGATCTCCAGGCATGGCTGAGCGCCACCATCCAACGCCTCGCCGACGACTGAAGCCCGAGGACAGGACGCCACTACGCCGGCCGGCCATGCCGGTGCAGGACCACCGAGGCCCCCGACGGCCGGGCCCGCGCGGGCGGCCGCTCCGGTGGCGCAGACTCCCGGCGGACGCGGCTACGATCGGCCGCGTGCTTCCCGTCTCCGTTCACGACCGGTCCGAGCTCGCCGCCCTGCTGCAGCGCGATCCAGCTCTGCACGCCTACGAGTTGGGCGATCTCGACGACTTCTTCTGGCCCTGGACGGTCTGGTACCGCCACCGGGACAGCGTCGCGCTGCTGTACCACGGCAACGGGCAGTCGACCCTGCTCGCCTTCGAACGCCCCGAAGACGTGGGCACCCTGCGGGAGTTGCTCGACGGCCTGCGTCCTCTGCTCCCCCGGCGCTTCCACGCGCTGGTCACCGAGGGGGCCGAGGACGTGCTCGGCACCGGGCCGGGCGTCGAACCGCACGGCCTGCACCTCCGGATGGCGCTGGCCGACCGGGCCCGGGTGCTCGCCGCGGCGCCGGCCGGCGAGCCGCTCACCCGGGCCGACCTGCCCGACCTGCTGGCGCTCTACGGCGTCGCCTACCCGGACAACTGGTTCGACTCGCGGATGCTCGACACCGGCCAGTACGTCGGCCTCCGGGACGAGGGCGGGCTCGTCGCCGCCGCCGGTGTGCACGTGTGGTCGCCCGACTACCGGATCGCCGTCCTGGGCAACGTCGCCGCGCACCCGCGCGTCCGCGGGCGGGGCCTCGGCCGGGCCGTGGTCGCCACGCTCTGCGCCCGCCTCCTCGACACCGTGGACCACATCGCCCTCAACGTCAAGGCGAGCAACTCCGCGGCGGTCGGGCTGTACACGTCGCTCGGCTTCGACACCGTCGGGCGCTTCCACGAGCTGACCGTCGGCTGAAGGCCGGCCGATCACCGAACCCAGGGCGCCCGAAAGGGCAGCGGGAAGGTGGGGCTGCCACCCGGTCGGTTCAGGGGGCCTGCACCCGTGAAATCCGCGACCTGCCGTTCCTAGCATCGATGGCATGACACTTCATCAGACTCCTTACGCGGCAGGCATGGTGAGCAGCAGGAGCGCCACCGGACGCC